>JBAZOP010000041.1 GCA_041648665.1 bacterium
GGACATAAAGACGCTCGAGGATTACCGGCCGCCCGTCATCAGCGAGGTCTTTGCCGACGACGGGACCAAAATCGCCGAGTTCTGGACCGAATGCAGGATATTCCTCCCGTACGACAAGATCCCCAAGCTAGTGGCGCAGGCCTTCGTGGACGCGGAGGACGCGCGCTTCTTCGAGCACAAGGGCGTGGATATGCGCTCGATCGCGCGCGCCTTTGTCGCCAACCTGCAGGCTGGCGAGATCAAACAGGGAGGCAGCACCATCACCCAGCAGATCACGCGTTCTCTCCTGCTCACCCGCGAGCGCAAGCTGTCGAGGAAGGTCAAGGAGGCGATACTCGCCACCAGGCTCGAACGCTACCTCGACAAGGAGACCATACTCACCCTCTATCTCAACCAGATATACCTGGGCAACCGCGCCTACGGTGTGGCGGCGGCCGCCCGCAACTATTTCAAGAAGCCGCTGAACCAGCTCTCGATCGCGCAGATCGCGCTGCTCGCCGGCATGCCCTCCGCGCCGACGTCCTTCTCTCCCATCAACAACCCGGCGGAGGCCCGCCTGCGCCAGCTGCACGTCCTGAACCGAATGGTCGACGAAGGCCATCTCTCCGAGGAGGAGGCCGACAAGGCCAGGGCTGAAAAGTTCGAGATATTCGTCGCCGGCACCGACAAGGATTTCGACGACCCGGACGCCGCCTATTTTTCCGAGCACGTGCGCAGGATCGTAAAGGAAAAATTCGGCGACGATTTCCTCTACCACAGAGGGCTCAAGATCTACACCACGGTCAACCTCAAGATGCAGCACGAGGCCGCAAAGGCGATCCGCCGCGGCATCGAGTCGCTCGACAGGCGCAAGGGATGGAGGGGGCCGCTGGAACACGTGGACGAGACCGAGATAACGGCGAAGGCCAAGGAGTTCGCGGAGGAGAGCGCCTCCACGGACCGGATAATCCGCTGGCCGGTCGACGAAGAGCAATCAGCACAGGCTGCCGCGCCCAATGCCGGCAAGACCTACAAGGCGATCGTCACCGGTTTCAGCGGGCAGGAGGCGTTAGTCCAGACAGGCGACCTGCAGGGCGCGATACCGCATGAAGGATACAAGTGGGCGCATCCCTACACGAAATTCTCGTTCGGCGCGGAGAACTACAATTACGTCACGGACCCGAAGAGGATACTCAAGGTCGGCGACGTGATCATGGTGAGGCAGCGCGACGACGGCCAGTTCGACCTGTACCAGGACCCTGCGATACAGAGCGCGCTGGTCGCCATAGATCCGCGCACCGGATACGTCAAGGCGATGATGGGCGGCTACGACTTCGCAAAGAGCGAGTTCAACCGCGCAACCCAGGCGCTGCGCCAGCCGGGCTCGTCGTTCAAACCCTTCGCCTATTCGGCCGCGCTCGACAAGGGCTATACGTTCAACACGACGATAATCGACGAACCGGTGCTCTACAAGGTGGGCAAGTTCGACACATGGAGCCCGAAGAATTACGGAGGCAACTACAACGGCCCCACCCCCTTCATGAACGCGCTCAAGTTTTCGCGCAACATACCCACGGTCAAGATCGTCTACGACATAGGAACCCATTACCTGACCGCCTATCAACGCAAGATGGGGATCACCACGCCGATCGAAAAATATCTCTCCATGGCGCTCGGCGCGAATGCGGTCTATCTCCTGGAGATGGTCCAGGCCTATGCCGTGTTCGACAACAACGGAAAGAAGGTGACCGCCACGGCGATCATCCGCATCGAGGATTCGAAGGGCAACGTGATAGAATCGGTCAACGCGCCCAGAACCGAGATCGCCGACACAGAGCTGCCCCTTTCCGAGGAAGAGAAGAACAAAACCACTCACGAGGAAAAAACCAAAGAGAAGACCAAGGAAAAGAAAAAACCCGGATTGAAGGTCGACGTCATCGACCTCAACACCGCGCTCTTCGAGGAGGGCCAGCGCTTCATAGAACAGGACGGGCTCAACCTCACCGACCTGGAGATAAAGACCCTCTACGGCTCCGAGATACCGCAGGACCATGTGATCACCCCGCAGACCGCCTATCTCATGGTGAAGCTCTTGAAGGGGGTGGTCGAGGGCGGCACGGGCGCCAGGGTGCAGGCGCTGCAGAAACCGGCGGCCGGCAAGACCGGCACGACCAACGACGAGACCGACGCCTGGTTCATAGGGTTCGTTCCCGATCTCGTCGCGGGCGTATGGGTGGGCTACGACGAGGTGCAGAAGATCGCTCCCGGCGCCACGGGCGGCGGCATCGCGGCCCCGATATTCATCGAATTCATGAAGATGGCGACCGAGGGCTGGGCGGCAAAGGACTTCGCCCCGCCCGACAACTTCCCTGCCGGCGACATCACGACTCTAGCCGGAGGCTCCTCTGTCCTGGGCTTGCGGCCCGGCCTTGAGGATATGTCAATGCACGGCGGCTCCGATCGCGCCGGCGAATTCTTCGAGGAGGACTTCGAGGGTTCTAGCGACAACAGCGGCGGAGGGAACCAAGAAGGCAATCAGGGCGGCGAGTATGAAGACCTGTAAGTCGTGATTTCAAAAACACCTCTGATTATTCTAAAGAAATCAACAAGCTGGACTGCAAACCTTCAGCCTTCATTCTCCCCGGCCGAGGTGTTATAATGGCATTGGTTGGGAAAACGTGAAGGAGGCTTGTATGATTCGTTTTCCGGCTTTCTTGAATCATCGCCGCGAGAGGAGGGATGAAAGGGAAAAAGAGAAAGAGCTGACGATGCAAGGTTGGAGCAACAAGGAATCTGCGGCGCCTCATATGGGTTTTGAAATGCAGCGCAACCTGCCCCACGGTATGGGACGCCATTTCGCCCGCAACGCGTTCAAAGGCAGGGGAATCCACCAGATGATCGCACATGCGGGATCGAGGCGCGGCCAGAGCAACGTCGGCTGACACAGGAAACCGGGTCCGGCTGGATGAGAAAGCGGATCATCTTTTTCGGCTTGAAGGAGGGTAGACCTGCAGCGCGGAAAGGAGATCAAGCTCAATAAATCCGGCCGGGCCTTTCTTTATCCGCAGCGACTCACAACACTAACCCAAAGCCATCTCTTCGAGCTGCGCCTCCACGCACTCCCGCAGCGCAGATAGATCGTAGCCGCCCTCGAGGGTGCAGGCCATCCTGCCCTTGCAGACGTGATCGGCCAGCTCCACGAGCGAACGCATGATCCAGCGATAGCCTTCGGTGGTCACGCGCATACCGCCGAGCGGGTCCTTGAGATGAGAATCGAAACCAGCGGAGACCAGGATGTACTGCGGAGAGAATTTCTCCACCGCCGGGATTATCGTGTCGCCGATCGCACGTTTGTACTCGTCGTCGCCCGCCCCTGCCGAAAGCGGAACATTGAGCGTGGCCCCCCTGCCCTCGCCTTCGCCCTTCTCCTCCTCAGAGCCCGTGCCCGGATAGAAGGGATAGCGATGGCAGGATGCGAAGAAGACGTCCCCCCTCTTGTAGAAGGAGTGTTGCGTGCCGTTGCCGTGGTGGATGTCGAAATCGACGATCGCGATGCGCTCAGCGCCGGCGACCTTCGCCAGCCACTCCGCGCCTATGGCCACGTTGTTGAAGATGCAGAAGCCCATGGCCCGGCCGCGCTCCGCGTGATGGCCCGGCGGCCTCACAAACGCGAAGGAGTTTCTGCATTCGCCCTTGTGCACTGACTCGACACAGGAGAGAAACCCTCCGGCGGCGCGGATCGCCGCCTTCCAAGTGTAGGCGTTGGCGCTGGTGTCGGGGTCGAGGGCCACGAGCTCAGCGCCGTCGGTGTTCTTGATCCTCTGGATGTAGTCCCTGTCGTGGATAAATGCGATTTCGTCCTCTGTCGCGTCCCGGCCGGGAAGCTTCGCGAGCTCCCTCCCGATGCCGTCACCGTCGAGGACTTCCTTTATGGCCTGCAGGCGTTTGGGAGATTCGGGGTGCAGATAGCCCATCTGGTGGAAGGTGCAGATATCATCGTAGAAGACCGCCGTGGACTTCATATATCCGTCCAGTCCCTGGGCACTTCTGTGCTTTCCGTTACTTCCACGATCAGGGTGGTGATATTGTCGCGACCTCCCCTGTCCTTCGCCGCTTCCACCATTCTGTCACAGGCGGTCTGCAGGTCGTCCATGCTTCCAAAATCGAGGATGTCAGCCTCGCCCAAGACGTTGCTGAGGCCATCGCTGCAGAGCAAAAACCGTTCCGGCGGTTTCATCGACAACACGTTTATATCCGCCCTGACCTCTTCCTTGAATCCCACGGATCTGGTAATCACGTTTCTCTTCTCGTGCGTCAGCGCCGCTTCCGGCGGAAGCTCCCCGCTCCTTATCCTGTCCTCCACCCATGTATGATCGTGTGTCAGAAGCTCTATCCTTCCGTCCGCCAGACGATATGCGCGGGAATCCCCCACATGAGCTATATAGATCTTGCCGTCGCGGACAAGGAGTGAGACGAGGGTGGTGCCCATCCTGTGCCTGGCCTTGAACCTTTTTTGAAATTCATCGTCGGGCCCTGCCCCGCCGCCCGGAAAGGCCTTCTCGATTTCCTTTTCGTTCAGATCGAAGAGTTTCTTGTTGATAATGAGCACTGCGAATTCCATGAGTCGGGCAGGATCTACGCCGTCCCACATTCCGTCGGACGATATCGGCTCGAGCGTCGCATCGCCCCCCGCCGGAGCAGTGCGGCGAACGATCTTATCGAGGCTCTCCGACGTGAACCAGCTGGCGACTTCCCCCTTGTCATGCCCGCCCATGCCGTCGGCCACTATGAACACGCCCGCCGCCTCGTCCACGAGAAAGGCATCCTCATTATTGGCCCTTTGGCCGATATCCGACGCCGCACGAGCCCTTATCCTGATGTTCAGAGGTGTCGTCTTTTTCATTACCAGGGAACTTATAACACCATTCCCGTTCGATCAAGCTCAATCTATTGATATTTCTGGATATTTAGATGCCGTCGCGCTAATATAAAAAATCAGGGAGGGGATATGAATCTCAAAGACGAGAAGCGCGAAACGGATAACTGGGCCATCCCGCACGGCATGAGTCTTCCCGAGAACTACGAGGTGATGAGGCAAATCAGGGAGAGCCTCAAGTGGACGGCATATCTGGCCAAGGACGGCCAGGGCAACAAGAGAACCCTCACCTACGTGGACGACGCCAAGATCCTGGAGAGATACAAGGTCTCCGCATTTCAAAGGGGGCTTTCGCCCGAGGAGGCGGAACGGGAAGCGGTCAAATACGCGCACGAGTACAAGGATCGACTATTGAAGATGGTCGAGAATGTGCGCGATCTGGGCAACGAACACGTGGCGGCGATATTTGGAGCGAGCTACGACAAGGAGCGCGACCAGCTCGTCATAATCTCGGATTACACGCCGGGCGTGGATCTGGCGTACGCCGCCGAGAAGCTCAATCCCATGCAGCTCGTCTGCATATTCGCCCAGATCCTCTCCGGCATCGACTTCATCCACAAGAACGGCTTTCTCCATCTGAACATCAAGCCGTCGCGCATATATGTGGACTTCGAGCAGGACCCGCCGCAGGCACAGCTCACCGATTTCGGCTTCGCCGTGCCCATAGGCAAATACGAGGGCGAGAGTTCCGGCACCCTGCTCTACATGGCGCCGGAGGTCGTGATGAACCGAAAAGAGCTTATAGATGAGCGCGCCGACCTTTATTCCTTCGGGGTTACCATGTACACGAGCCTGACCGGCCGGTTCCCGCTCGAAAACAGGTTGAACGCCCGATCCGACAAAAGCGAGTTTGCAAGGATAGTGGACAAGGAGGAGAGCGTGAGGACCCCTCCGTCATTTTACAACAAACGCGTCCCGAAGGAACTTGACGAGCTCATCATAGGTCTACTCGAAAAAAAACCCGATAGGCGCAAATACGCGCACGCCGACGTGCTTCTGTCCGCATTCAACGAGCTGTGGCCCAAGGAGTGCTCCGGCATGACGCGCGAGGGCATAAGCAGCTTATCTTCCTATGACTGAGACATGAACCCCGACAAAATCGACCAATACACGATTCAGAGGCCCGCGATAGCCAAGGGCGGTTTCGGCGTGGTGCACGAAGCGACCTCGCCCGACGGCAGACGCATCGCCGTCAAGGTGCTCAACCGCGAAGCGGTGGAGATGCGCATCGAGCAGATGCTCAAGGCAAAGAACCCCGGCATCGAAAGAGACCTGGAGACCCTCAGGATAGAGACACAAAAAGCGTATGCTCAAAACGTAGAGCAGTTCAAGACCGAATACCAGTGGCTCACGAGGCTCAGACACCCCAACATAGCCGAGGTCATCGACATCGGTTGCCACGACGGCAGCTATTACATAGCGTCCGAATTCATCGACGGCTCACCCATCGCGGATTGCGTGAAAGGATGGAATCCGGAGGAGATGGTGCCGCTGTTCGTCCAGGCGCTCGCAGGGTTGGACTTCATCCACAGAAACGGCCTGATACACCTCGACATAAAATCGGCCAACATCCTGGTGAGGCGGTCGAACGGCGGCTACGACGTGAAGATAATAGACTTCGGACTGGCCATGACGCCCGACGAATACACGGGCAAGATAATGGGCACGATGTCCACGATGGCGCCGGAGGTGGCACTGGGGCTTACGGAAGAGGTGGACGGACGGGCCGATCTCTTCTCCATGGCCGCCGTCATGTACTTCTGCCTAACCTGGAGCGTATCCTTTCCTTATCCGAGGCCCAAGGCAACGAACAGGGAATCCGTTCGGCGCGTCATCGCCCGCGAGGAAACTCTCACGATCAGGCCGCCGTCGGAGGTGCATCACAGGCCGATCGAATTTCCGGAACATCTCGAGAAAGTGGTCATGAGGCTTTTGGCGCACAAGGCACGGGACCGCTTCTATCCCAACGCGCGAGCGGTGATAAACGCCCTGACGACCCAAAGGACCGAAGCCTTTGCAGACACGCCGGACACTCTCGGGGCCTACCTCAGGCCCGAGCACAACAGATACATAGGCAGGGATGACCTCGTTGCCCAAGTTTTAAGCGGGATAGAGACGCTCAAAAAAGGCGAGCCGCCCCCCTGCCCCATCGTAAGGATCGAGGGAGGCGAAGGCTTGGGCAAAACTCATTTTCTCCGTCTCGTTCACGACGCCGCAGGCCGGAACATCGAAAAAATTGCGCTGCACCATATCTCATTTCCGTCCGGCAACGACGCGGCCGTCGCCTGGGCAAACGCGTTGACCGAGGACCTAGCGAAAAACGAAAAACCGATCCTCGCGCTCGTCGACAACATCCACGAATGCGCGGGAATTTCCTACAAAGTCGCGGAGGCGATCCTCGGTTTCGTCCGCCTCGCAACGGAAAAGGCCCATTCGCCCGAAGTATACGCCGACATAAGGCCCGCGATGATCGTCTTCACCGTAAGCGACAACGCGCCGAGCGTGAAAGCCGCATCGGAGGGCATAGCTAATTTGATCGATGCGTCGAAAAAGGACTTTGAATTCGCAAGGATCGTCTCCCTCAAACCCTTTGGGGCAAAGGAGATCGACGAGTACCTCACATCGACGCCCGCGCTCGACGGAAAGCGCCCCGATGGAAGGCGCGTCGACGCACTCCTCAATCGCACTTCGGGAATCCCGCGCGAGATCGTGGAGACGCTCACCGAAATGGACAAACAGGGGATACTCTTCGACGCCGAGGGGGACATCGTCATACCCGACTTGGAAACAGGGATGGGAAGCGCGAAGGCCTCCAGGTCGACCGAAGAACGGCTGCTGGCGCAATACAGGGCTTTACCCGAGAACCAGCGCCGCATCTGCGAGATTATGGCATGTTGGCGCGCAAGGCCCATGCTACCCGCACCGACCATCGGAGACATCCTCTCCTTCTCCACGGGCGCGGCCAGGGGACAGGCGGTCAGGGCGCTCGTCCAAGCGGATGTCCTACATTACAACGCTGAAAACGATCGCTATTCCTTTGCAAACGACTTCATGGCCTCGGTCGTGCACGAAGCCATGGACGAAGCGTCGAGGGGCGAAATTCACCGAGCTATAGCGACGTTGCTCTCGCGCGACGCCCTCGCTGCCGAGGAATTTAGGGACGCCGTGGGGTATCACACGGCCTATTCGAACGATGCGAAGGCGGCCGCAAGGAGTTCGGCAAGCCTGGGAAGACGCCTCTTGTACGACGTCGGCAACATACCGGTGGCCATCGAGCTGCTCAATCGAGCATGCGATCTGACGAAGGAAAGCGATTGGAAGCTTTGGGCGTACGCGACAACCCTCCTGGCCGAGGCGCTCTCCCACGCGGAGAGACACGACGAAGCCGGCGAGGCCGTCCGCGAGGGCCTGAATCTCGTCGGAGAGAGGTCGATACAATGGAGGCTGGCGCTTGAGTCGAGGGGCATAGTCCATTTCCTCAACAAGGGGATGATGGACGAGGCTTTAGAGATGATCGAGAGAGCACAGAAAGATCTCGCCGCGACCCACGGCGCGATCACACGCCTTGCGTTCATGAATCTCAAAGGCAGGTATCACTACGAGATGGCGACTAGGGGAATGGGCGATACGACGGAGCATCTTAACCTGGCGCGCGAGATATTCGAGGACACGGCGCGAGCGGAACGCGAACTCCCCGAGGGGGCGAGGCGCAGGGTCTCGGGGGGCGGGCTTCACCTCGTCCACAAGCATATGGGACAATACGACCTGGCCGCGGAGGCGCTGGAAGAATACATTGAGGGACATGAGCTTACCGACTACGCCCTTGCAAACGCCTCCAGGGAGCTCGCCGAGCTCTATAGGGTGAGAAGGGAATACGACAAATCGCTCGAATACGCCGCAAAAGCCGCGGCACTGGCCAAAAAGAAGCACATGGGCAGGCTCCTGTTTCACGCGCTCGGAGCGCTGGCCAACCTTTATCACGACACCGACCGGTTCGAGAAATCCGTCGAAATAGACAACAGGAGGATAGCCGCAAGCGTTCACTTCAAAGATAAAATGGACTACAGGCGGATGGCGGCGAGGATATGGACCCACATGGGCCACTGTTACAAGGAACTCGGCCTGTGGGACAAGGCAGCGATTTATTTCGAGGCCGCGACGGGCCCGGAAGCGGAGGACTATTACAGGATGTCGGCGACCCAGGGGTTGGGAGAGGTATGCTACGAGAAAGGCGATTTGGAGGGGGCGTTCGCGCAGTTCGACCGGGCAAGGGAGCTTCTCGATAAATTCCCCGACGACGCGATTTCGCGGTCGTACCGATACAGGATATCCTACATAGAAGCGCAGGCGCACCTCAGAAGCGGCAGACCGGGCGACGCCCTCGCGCTCGTACCTCGGCTTCGGAAACTCGCCGGGAGCGACGAAGACAAGGCGAGGGATATCGATGAGCTGGAGAGACGAATGGTCGAGAGATAATTTTTCGAGGATCGTATATCACCATCTGTCAGATTAAGTCGTGACCAGTTCATATCAAGGGAGGAAAAGATACCAATAACAATCCGATTGTTATTGGTATTTTTCTCGCAATGGGTTCGATATTTCGAATTAAGTTTTATGTTCTTGGCTTTTGCGCTGTGACGACCGACTCGAGAGTTTTTTCCTCTTAAATGCAACGTAAACCATACCAATTGAAAACGAGAGAAGTAGCACTGAGATAACCAACCCAGCACCGCCACAGAAATTGCCATATCTTGCGACGAGACATCCAGTTCTGAAGTAGCTATAGATATCTCGAAGAATAAAAAGGAGGAACAATATCGATGCTAACCTCATCATTTTATCAGACTCTCCGAAGTCAATCGAAATTCATTTACAGACGATTGGGCATCATCATAAATTTCTCTTAATCCTTTTCCAAGCTCCGATCCTAAGTAATCAAACATTACAATAGATGGATCATTATTCGGAAACAGAGGAAAATTTGGATCAACAATACTTCCTGCGACTCCGCCAACAAATGCAGCACTCTGTTCTGGGTGTGTTAGTGCATATCCTGCAACACCTTGTACAGCGACTTCAGCTGCTGTGGTTAGCATGGTTTCTGCAGCCGCATCACCAACGCTAATCGCATATCCAACTCCAGCCGCAGTTTTCTCAGCTACAAGACTCGTAGCCGTATATGCTGCACGGCCAGCAGCCAATTCCGCACTTGCCGTATATGGTGCCAGTGCTACACCGGCATGCAAAGCAATTGGTGCCGCCGCCAGCGTTAGCAATCCTACACCAAGGCTCATTTCTAGCACACGTTCTTCTGGACTACGCGGTCCTACCCTTAAATTCTCCTGATATTGATCATGATAGACAAGCCTGTTTTCATGGAGCGCAGCATTATCTATCAACCCGTCTGGATCGACATAAGTCATGGGATTATCGCGCACGTATGTATATAAATTGGATGATGCCGTCTTTTCAATCGCGATTTTCGGCTCCTCCACAAACAACGGATCCGGGCTGATCCACCGCCCCATCTCCGGGTTGTAATACCGCTTGCCGAAGTAGATCAGGCCCGTCTCCTCGTCCAGCTCCTTGCCCGTATATACGTAGTCGACCTCTACCGCCTCGTTATCCGCTGTATCCGCGGCCTTTTCGAGGCCGTACGGATACCGGTTCTCCTCGTGGAGCACGTTGCCAAGGGAGTCGGTGACGATGTGGGCCGAGCCCAGGTGATCGTCCAGGTAATAGATAACGCCGGGCTGCGGGGTCACCTCGCCCAAAGACGCCTGGGTGCCAGGGCCACCGGAGCAACCACCCACACCCCACATTGCAACAGGAACACAACAGATGAAGGTAAATAACAATGCATGCAGACGATTGCACATAGGATACATGTATTACAAAATGCGTGCCATCCCTTGGATTCTGCAACATAGCGATATATAGGCAAAATTATCAAGCAAGTTGCCCGGTTTCTGTGTCTAAAATCCGGGAATCGGGACAGCGGTGTTCGGGATGGTGAACAGATCAATGACGCCAATAACAATCCGATTGTTACTGGTAGCTTCAATTCATAAATAATACGCCGCGAGCCCGTTGAGGCCCGCGGCATATATCGTTTTGGCGATCGATCAGGCAGCGTTCAGAACCTTGCCATAACTCATGATCTCGGACCAGAAGATGCTGTCGGAACCGGCCTTCGCTATCTCATCGGGCGTATAGCCAAGGACTTCAAGCGGTGCATCAATGCCTGCAGTCAGCTTCGAAAGCATCTCCAGGCGTTCGAGGGCAGCCCATCTCGCTAAATCCTCCGAGACTATGACCAGATCTATATCACTCAAAGAAGTCGCCTCCTCTCTGGCATACGAACCGAAGAGGATGATCTGCTTTGGAATAATGCCGTGCTCCTTAAGCACCGAGACATACAGCGACACTATTTTTTCGATATCAGGACATTTTTCAACCATTTAAAAAGCACCTCCGTCCTATCGAACAACCCCTTAACGTATTCTTCGGTATATTGACGGTAAAGATTCTGGATGTCTTCGGGATATCTTGTGCCCAAGTAGTGGGGCGCCAGAGAGAGCAGTACGTCGGACATATTCGCCGGAAGATCCAGACCGGCGTGTCTGCTCAACAAAGTGAAATTATGCGTCCTCGGAGGAACTTCACTTGTGCGCTCCTGCACCAAAGCCTTGAGAATCTTCTCGACCGCCTGATGACAGAAATGCGCCGCATAGAACGGTCTCTGTTTATTGCGCAGGACATCGCGCGCAAAATCCAGATCGTTCTGCGCCATCTCAAGCCATGTCTTTGTCTGTGGCTTCATTGAAAGTTATAAATATCCTACCCCAGCAACTTCAACGGATATTCTGTAATAAAATCAAGGATATGTCAATGTATGAAAACGGGTTTGTCACCGACTTTTTCAGAGATTTCAATTCATAAATAATACGCCGCAGGCCCGTTGAGGCCCGCGGCATATGTCTGAATGCGCCTTGGGGGAGGCGCTATTTGTGCGATCTGGTCAAGCGCATGGCCCCGACGATCGAGAGGGCCAAGAGGACCCACCAGGCGTTGAAGTCGAGGACGACGCTGCGGAAGGAATCGTTCGCAAGCGAGGCCCCGCCGCCGCCGCAGCCGCTGGCCACGCCGCTCGCCGAGATCATTCCGCCCTCGCCGCCCATGGAATTGGCGCCGTCCTCCGTAGTGTAATCGTCGTCGCCGCCGCTGTCGGTTACGCCGGTGGGCATATCGACCGGCCCGGTCTCGACGGGTGCCATGATGACGGCAATGCCATCCATTTCCATGTAATCAGATGGAAGTTCCGTTGAACCAGTTCCCGTAAAAATCGCAGAAATATGATACTCTTGAATACCACAATCGCTCGCCGGAATGAGGGCCATCACTTCAGATGGTAAGCTATCGATAATGCATATACCATCAGCGCCAATCACACATTTTGTCAGATATTTCTTTATTTGCTTGTTAAGATCAGATTCATAAATAGTTGCAATCCCATCTGTCTGAGGAGCATTAAAATATATCTCACGCTTAATTACATTGCCGCTTGCATCCCGTTCGCACCGCAAAGCATATTCCTTTCCCTCCTCCTCATATAAGACAGTTTCTAATGGTATCAAATCCTCATTCGCGCCGGGCTCTATGAGAATCGCATCGTTGGCAGCGCCTTCGGAGGCCAGCGGCGGCTTGTTGTCGTAGATCAAATTGTACCCAAACTTGTTTCCCTTTCCGCTCACGACGTGCAGGCCGAGGACGTTGTCGTGGATCGAGTTCTTGTCGGTGGAGACCTGCTCGTGACTCGTCGCGCCGACGAGGACGTCGTTTGCGGCTATGCTCACGCCCTCGCCGCAGCCGGAGATCTCGCTCGACTGCACCATGGCGCCGTTTGATTTGACCTCGACGCATACGCCCGACTTGGACGCATCGCCTGCGATCTTGGAGGACTTGATTTCGGTCTTTCCGGCGCCGCCGAGGACAACGCCGTTTTTGACGTCCTTGAGCGCGATGTCTTTGAGGATGATCTTCCCGGTGCCTTTGTTGTCGGTGACGAGGATGGGAATATTTACAGGGTTGTCAGAGTCATTTCTAATATTCAATCCAACTATGTATACATCCTTTGATTCGCCGGCATTTGTTACTATTAAGAATTCTGAAGTGAAGAAAGTAGTGTTCACCACCACTTCATTGTTTTCAAAACAAAGCTCATAATGATCGCCCACGGCATATGAACTATAATTGGATAATGCCGTCCTTATCGTGGAGATTTTAATGGGTATAGAACCGCCTAACGAAATTGTACTACTACAAGTCTGCGCGGAACTCGTAAGCGGAATCGAAAGTATGACTGCAACAACTGCTATAACGATCGCCCGTTTCATAATTCCCCCTCGGCTTATTCAACCATCATCTTAATAGAGCAAGGTCCATGCCAGATATTAGCACAGTGCTAACCGTATATAAATCAATATGTTGCATAAGCCGTAAGGGTTAATTTTCACCCACGCGGGAGGGGGCGATTATCTTTTTGGGAGAATCTACAAGCCAAACACTTCTCAATGGTCAATCCTCGCACGAAACGATGGTCACCATATCGACCAGGATCGGCACGGGATCGCCGGGGTGCTGCGCTTGGTAGAAGTTCATGAGCTGCTGAGCGTAGGCATAGGATATGCCGCCGGAATAGCTGCGGCCGGGCAAGGAATGCTCGCAGGGATCGTAACCGAGAGAGACGTGACGTGCACCGTCCGTGTCGAGCAAAGAGTCGTACTCGTCGCTGGAATATGCGATCTTCCATTGGTCGGGGCACATGACGGCGCGGTCGTCTTTATTATCTCCATCAAACCTACCCACAACAGGATGACATTCTGGACCACCGTAGATATTGGTTGGTGCCAATGTAAATAGCGAATTGTAATAACCATCATCCGTAACTAACCAGTCACCATTTTTTACGCTTAAATTTGGATATTCACCACCCTCATAATCAGCAACTAAGGATACATGGTCGCTTCCCCCAAATATATATGGAGCACCTAACATTTCCATCCAATCCTGATCAGGGAGATAATCCACGCCATCATGCGGGATGATATACATCCTCCCTTCGTCCGGATGTGTATCAGGCACTTTGATGCTGAAATACTGCGTGCCATTCAACTCGAAATCCCCAGGAGACAGCAAATACGCCCAACCCGGCGCCTGGGCAAGCATCGTGTCCGTGAGGAGCTGCGAGCTCCACTCAAAGCTGCCAAGCCCGGCCTCCGTGCCATCGCCATAATCCACCCTCACAAAACCGTCCGAACACGCTATGCCGATATCCAGATAGGCATCGTTGTTGTACTGCGCGATAAACGGCCTGCTGTAATCCGCATCCGCGGGATCAATGGTCATCTGGTCGTGCCATTGCGAGCTGTAATCGATCACCCAGTCCCAGCCGTGCCACACGTTGTTGCGGGTGAGGTCGGTGTCGGTGAGGGATACGTAGAAGACTCCTGCGCATTTATCATACGCCACAAAGTCCGCCCTGCCGTCGGAGTTCATGTCCTCGACATAGGGCCATACGCCGCAGTCGCCATCTATAGCAGTGTACGCGACATCCACGTCCCATGCGCCGAAGCCGTCGGCCGCACTGCCCGTACCGGACAGATCTATCTTCCAGTTGCCGTTTGAAAACTGCACCAGGTCGGCGCGGCCGTCGCCGTCAAAGTCATAGTGCTCACCGATGTAATTCCCCTCCGGCCACAACTCCACCTCGGGGCAACTGGGGTCGTTGACACCGATGATCATATGATGCTCGATATCCGCCGCGCCACAGACAAGCCCCACGCCCATCGCACGAAGCGCCAGGTACTGCGTCTCCGTGAGCTGCTCGTCCGCGACAAGCTCCGGATACGACGCAAACACGTCCGCCACGAACGTATCCACGATGTTCATCGCCTCGTCGATCCTCGGCTGCATGCCTATGTTGCCGCCGCTGCCCGACTGCGCAACGCCCGAATCCGCCAGTATCTCGCGCATCTTGAGCGGCATGATAAAGCGCGTGGCGACATTCACGAGCTCCTGTTTCGCATAGCTCTGCACGAGAACCGCCGAGCCCGCGATCATCGCCGCGGCGGCGCTCGTCCCGCCGAACATGTCCGTGTAGTAGGCGTTCGTCTCGGTGTTCGGGGGTACGGGAGAAGTCGTGCCGCTCCACACGTAGGGATTGCCCGTGTAGGGATAGCCCGCCGTGGCCACGCCGTTGCCCCAGGCGAAGACGTCCACGCGGCTGCCCCAATTGGAATACGGATGCAGGACCTTGCCGGCACCCTGGCTGGCGCCGCCGACGATGGAACCAACATCCTGTATTGATAAGTTGATCCAAGGAGAAGGATTATAAGTGGCGGAATCGTCTAAATCCACATACCCGTTACCGGCACCTTCTATCACAGTAATACCTGCAGCTATGGCATACTCGACCGCCGCGTAATTAGAGGGTGAAGTGGTAGTAGGTATACATCCGTGGGGATCTGCATCACACGACACCATCTCATCACCAATGGCACCCCGCATTTGAACTTCTATCATCATGATGTCGCCTGGATACATTTCGCCATCCGTATCATCACCGTCAAGATAGTTCATAATTGCATCATCGACCACTGCTGTGGAGTAAATGCCATTCAGATGAAAATCGGCATCCGGCGCAAATCCGTCCGTGCCGTGACCGTTGTGCAGCGATCCCAATATCCCGGCCACAGACGTCCCGTGCGCTATCGCCTCATGGCATTCCGGATCTGTCGAAGTAATTGGACAAGGAGCTGTCGACTCATGAATATTTAAATCCTCATGCTGATGATTCCACCCACCTTCAACATCTATGACCCTAACGCCCGCGCCCGTTATCCCCGCGCTCCATGCAGCTTGGGGATTCAGGCCGCCATGCGTGGCTTCGGGATACAGATACCCCTGGTGCACGGTCAAATCCGGCACGTCGATTATCCCGGTCGGAGAGGTCTTCTGCGCGGGATACAACAGCCTCACGCCGTCCTTGTCCTTGAGCTCCCGATACACCAGCACCGCGTCCGCGGTATCTGGCGCGTCGATCTTAAAAATTGAGTTGAAATCGGCCAATTGCCCGCCCGACACACGCTCCAGTTTCGCCTTGAGCGCGTCCAGACGATCCGCATCCACGTTTACGCTCTGCCTCAAACTCACCGTGGAATACGAATTTATCAGCCCCTCTATCGATATCAACGGATCGGGCTGACCCTTGGTGCTGAAGAGCTCCTTCGTGCTGCTCAGGCGCGCGCCCAAGCCTTCCTCCAGGTGAAGGACCAGGTACCCTGCATAGTTTTCGGAGAGAATGACCTGCTCGGCTGAGTCCTGCGGCGCCCTCGCGTCGTAGCCGACGCCGGGTATGTAATCCGTGCCGCCGCAGGAGGAAACAAGAAGAACGAGAGCGAGGAGGGAATGTAATCTCTGTGGGGTTCGCATCGACATCCTTAAATCCCCCTGATTCTCAATAAGTTCGCCTCATATCTACCACCGTGACGCAGCGCATACAAGCCCATTCTTGACAGTCCTTATATCTCATTTTCGGCAAGGATCACAAAAGGTTGCGCGGTTTTTGAAGGGGCCTGAAACTGGCACGGGATATGCTTAAAAGGGCAAAAGGAGAGGGTACTCAGTGGCCGGGGGTTTCAAGTGCGGTTATGCGTGTTTCGTGATCATCGATATGCACGTGGATCGAATCGATCTTGTCGGCCAGGCCGGCCGCTGTGTCCTTGATTTCGGTTCGGAGACGGGTCTCCATGTCATTCATCTCACCCCTGACATCTGCAATATCCGACTTCAACTCTTCCTTCGTGGACTTCAGCGCCTGCTGGGTAAAGCGGAGTTCTTCCTCAACCTTGCCGATTCGCTTACCCAAAACAACTTCGGTACCCTTGGCGCTGGATTTTATCAGTTCCTTGATATCCTCGAATAAGGGAATAAACTTCTCCCTCGTCATCACCTCACCCGTCCGATTTATAACAGGATGCGTCTTGTCATTGCTCATGATCAACCTCGCAGGGGATTTGTTGCTAGCAGGGCGTGCGTCCACACGCAAGCGGTTTTTGGGGCGAGGCATCAGGAGACTTCAAACTTGATTCCTACAGCGGCACGGTGAAGGTGCCGATCTTTATGGACGGACGTGCGACCCTGCCGGTTATGCTGAGGGAATCAGCCTGTTAAGCACAATGCTAATATTTCGGGACGCGTGGTAAGTTCCTTTCCCCGAATCGGGGTATCGAATCACCAAAAGCGCATGAGACCATACAGACGCACTGGACGACATTCTTAAATAACACGTAATATCAGTGCGTTACACGCCTGCCATATCCCCAGAAACGGCACGGAAATTGCTTCAATATATTATAAATCGAGCGCAAGTCAGATCTACCCACTAAGAAGAGGGGAAACAGCATGAGCAAACTCAAGAGCCGCCCAAACGACGAGTTGAACCGGTGGAAGAAATTCGTCGACCAGTTCGCCCACGACATGGCAAGCCCGCTCTCCTTCCTGGAGCAATACGTATTGCACGTATCCAGAGGGGGAAAGGATATCGACGAGGACGGCGTGGATCTGCACAAAGTGGCGCAGCGCTCCATCGGAAAGCTCCGAGACATGCTCGACAACATCAGAAACCGTTCCAAGCTCGACGCAACGGCGTTCTATATATCCGATCTCGCGGAAATGATCGGGGGAGTCTTGTCCGAGATCAGGGAAACAGCGACAAATCGCGGTATAGACATTTCGTACGTAGGACCGGACCATCTGCTTGGAAAATTCGACCGATCCAAGCTGGAGCGTGTATTGACCAACCTCTGCAGGAATGCGATCGAAGCCATGCCGCCCGCCGGGGGATTGATCACGACATCGTTGTCGAACAATGACGACTCAGTGTGGATTGAAATTTACGACAATGGGGCCGGGATATCGCCACAATCGATAGACCGAATCTTTGAACGAGGCTATACGTACGGGAAGACAAACGGCACGGGACTCGGGTTGAGCTTCTGCAAAAGCGTCGTCGAAGCGCACGGGGGTTCGCTCAAAGTATTCAGCGAAAAAGGCCACGGCACAGTCTTCTCGCTTGAATTTCCTGTCCTCGCCGCTCTCAAGGCACGGCATCAACCCCCCGGACAAGAAAATACCGACATAGAAGCGACCCTGCTATACGATAACCCTTTATGCCACGAAGAGTTGCTGAAAATTTTCAGCGACACCCACAATGAAGACGCCATAAGTATCGCCGACAGCGACTTCCGCTCTTCGAGACAAACAGGGCACGACAATACGCTCGACCCTGTATAGTATCGCCTCTAGGGCCTTGCTTTTAAGGCGGCTTTCTATTATAAAAAACGACGATTTTGTGCGCACCATAGGGGAGGTCGGCATTCGATGCTCAAGAGCCAGAAACCGCACATAGGGATATTCGGGCGCCGCAACATCGGCAAGAGCTCGCTCATCAACGCCCTCACGGGCCAGGAGATCGCCATCGTGTCGCCTCATGCGGGGACCACCACGGATCCGGTCACCAAGACGATGGAGATCATAGGCATAGGCCCGGTCATACTCACGGACACCGCAGGAATCGACGACGAGGGGGAGCTCGGCAAAAAACGCGTCGCCCGCACGATAAAGGCGATCGACACAATCGACCTGGCCATGATCGCGATATCGCACAACTCGTTCGGAGAACACGAGCGCTCGGTCATGGCCAGGCTCGCGCAAAAAAACATCCCCTGCTTCATAGTGCACAACAAGTCGGACATCGAAGGGCTCGATCCTGCGAGGAAGAGGGAAATCGAGGCCGAGGCAGGGACGGACGTGATCGCGTTCAGCTCGATAAGGCCCGACAACTTCGAACAGGTCGTGGCGCTGATGAAGAAACACCTCCCCCCCACCTCTTACCAGAGATCTTCCATCTTGAGCGACATGGTGAGACAAGGCGACGTGGTGGTGCTCGTCACCCCCGTGGACATCGAGACGCCGGAGGGCAGGATCATACTGCCCCAAGTCCAGACAATCAGGGAGCTGCTCGACAACAACTGCATATCGGTGGTGTTAAAGGAGCCCGAGCTCTCCGGCTTCATCGGATCATGCGGCATGAAACCAAGGCTCGTGGTCACGGACAGCCAGGCCTTCGCAAAGGTCGACGCCCTCGTGCCCCCTGACATCCCCCTCACCAGCTTCAGCATTCTCTACACGAGGATGAAAGGCGATCTCGAAAAGGCCATCGAAGGGACGGGCGCCATCTCAAAACTAGATGACGGGGATAGAGTGATGATCCTCGAGTCCTGCACCCATCACGTGGCCGGAGACGACATCGGCCGCGTGAAACTCCCGCGCTGGCTCTCCGACTTCACGGGAAAACAGCTCTCCTTCGACGTGGTGGCAGGGCTGGATGAACCGCCCAGGCCGATCGAGGAGTACAGCCTCGTAGTCCAGTGCGGCGGCTGCATGCTCACGCGCAAGCAAGTGCTGCTCCGGCTCGCACCCGCCATCGAAGCCAAGGTGCCGGTGACCAATTACGGGCTCGCGATCGCATGGTGTCTGGGCGTCTTCGACCGGGCCATCGCACCCTTCGCCGCCCACCATCGGCGCTCTTAAGCTTGCATCGATCCCTCTAAACAATTATTATAGCACCCTATGGGCGACCTCAAGCTGGTTGCAAAATACCATCGGCTCCTCATCCCCTTTCTGGGCGTATTCCTTATATCGATCTCATTCGACATCTTCGCGACCCTCCTGGGGCTGATCGCGCCGCTCTTCACAAGAGTCCTCTTCGACTACGCATACCCGCTCAGGGACCTGGCGCTCCTGAACAAGACCGTGCTCACCATAGTGGGGCTGTACTTCGCGCTCTTCTTCATAGGCGTCATCTCGGACTATCTGCAGACCTACGCGAGCCAGGAGATAACCGCCAAACTCACCGAGCGCGTCTTCAGGGCCATCCAGTGCCTGCCGATCAAATTCCATCAGGAGAAGAAATCAGGCGACCTCCTCATAAGGATCACCGACGACGTCGACATGCTCGTCTCGATGATCTTCAACACCCTGCCCACCGTATTGATCGACGGCGGAAGGTTCATCATAATCCTCTCGATAGCGCTCTCCATAAACCCCAAGCTCACGCTGCTGGCGCTCCTCTCGGTCCCTCTATACATAGTCGAAGCCAAGTTCTACTCCGAGAAGAGGGCCAGGATCAGGCAGGAATCGATCGACGCCAGCTCCGACATATTCACGAGGACCAACGAGAAGCTCGCCAACATCAAGACGATCAAGGCGTTCGGCCAGGAGGACAACGAGACCCTATCCTTCGCACGCCTGATCAGGAGACAGTTCAGGATAGCGATCAAGGGGAGGCTCCTCGAGATCATCCAGACATTCACCAACTCGATCACCCTCCAGATGTGGGGGATATTCCTCACCTGGTATCTGGGGTATCAGGTCGTGCAGGGCAACCTAACCATCGGCGAGATCGTGGCGCTCATGATGTACATCGACCAGCTCGAGGGCCCGGTCCACTCCTTCATAGGACTGTTCAGCAGCTGGAAGACCAACGCGGTCTCGGTGCGAAGGATCGACGAGGTCCTCATCAGCCCTTCGGAGGATGAGCTCCACGGAGAGACGGGCGCCATCAAGGTCGACGACGGAGAAGTGGAGACGTCGCATCTGTCGTTCGAGTACGCGCCGAGCCAGCAGGTGCTCCACGACATCGAGGTCAATTTCAAACCCAACTCCGTCACCGCGCTCGTGGGGGGATCCGGGAGCGGAAAGACGACGCTCGTGAACCTCCTGCTTCGGTTCTTCGATCCGACGAAGGGCATGATCCTGATCGACAACCAGAACATCTCCGAGGTGAGGATACACGAGCTCAGAGAGCACATAGGGATCGTGGAGCAGGACGCCGCGCTCTTCGACGGCACTGTGATGGACAACATCCTCTACGGCAACCAGACCAAGGAGCGAGGCGACGCCATGAATGCCGCGCAGCTCGCGGGGGCGCACGACTTCATCATGAGGCTCCCCGGCGGCTACGATGCGCCCGTGGGAACGGCTGGCGAGCTCCTGTCGGGCGGCCAACGCCAGCGCATCGCCATAGCGCGCACGCTCCTTCGGAACCCGCAGGTGATCATCTTCGACGAGGCGACCTCCTCCCTCGACGCGGAGAGCGAATTCAGGATACAGGAGACGATCGCAAAGCTCAGGTCCACCAAGACCGTCCTGGTCATAGCGCACCGGCTCTCGACCATAAAATCGGCCGACACGATAATGGTTCTCGACAACGGAAAATTCGTTGAACAGGGGACTTTCGAGGAGCTGTTTGACAAAAAGGGCGCGTTCTATCGCTTTTACTGGCGGCAGTTCGGAGGCCTCTCGGCGTTCAGACAGCAGCTGGGCCTCGAGTTCGAGCGCGCATCCAGATACGGTTCGCGTTTCTGCCTGGCCGTGCTGCGCGTGATGAGCTACGGCAAGATCACCGAGGAAGAAGGCACGCAGGCCGCCGACGGCTTCGTGGAAGAAGTGGACCTGATACTCAAGCGCAGCATCCGCATGGGCGACAACTGCGCCGTCCTCGACGGCGACACCATCCTCCTGCTGCTGCCGGAGATCGAAGCCGCGCAGCTTACGGCGTTCTTCAACCGCATGAGCAAGGTCCTGCCGAGGCCCGCGGGAGAAGATCTGAGTTTCCCCCTGTCGGCGGACGACCTCCTGTTCGTGGGGGCCACGATCACGAAGAATGCATTCAAGACGCCTGAAGAGCTTTTGGCCTCGATCAAAGGCGTATCCGATTCATTGCCGCCCGGCAGCAAGTCTCGGGTGATGGCGGGCGAGGAGCTCGCGACCGGCAAGGCCTGAGGTGCGAACATGGGATTCATAGAAAATCTGTTGGACAGCTTTTCCTCCAAGGACCTGAAGTCTCGCATCCGATGGGCGATCGCCTTCGGCGTCCTCTTCTGCATCATAGCGGCCGCGGGCATGTACTGGGTCCTCATCCCGCCGCAACGCATCGCGATACAGGGCACGGGCAGATGGGAAACCGCCGACCCCCCTGTGCTCTCCGTGTCCATCGATTCCGGCGACCTGAAGAAGCTGGCGAATTTTACCGAGATCGAAGTGGAGGCGCTGAACCCTCCGAAGGGACTGGTGGAGGCCACATGTCAGCTCCTCTCGATAGAGCCCACCCCGCCTGCGGTGAGGCTCGGCGCGAGCAGCCTGTACGAACCGCTCCGCGGCCTCGACAAGATCGAGGTTAACCTCGTGCTCATGGATGTGCCGCTGTGGAAGATGCTCTGGGGAGGCCGTTAGCCGTATCTCTTGCAGACCTTTGAGAACGCAGACACGGTCTTGTCCAGGTGCTCTCTAGTATGGACTGCCGAGACCTGGCAGCGGATGCGGGCAGCGCCCTTCGGCACCACCGGATAAGAGAATCCCTTCACATAGACGCCCTCGGCGAGCATGTCGCGCGCCACGTCCGCGGCGAGCTTGGCGTCGCCGAACATGATCGGCGTGATGGGGTGCGTGCCCTCGAGGATCTTGAGCCCCGCTTCCTTGAGCGACTTCCGGAAATACCGGGTATTATCCTCGAGCCTGTCGCGCAGCTCCGTGGACTTCCCGACCAGTTTGAGGACCGCGAGCGTGGCTGAACAGATCATCGGCGGCAGCGCGTTGGAGAAGAGATAGGGCCTGGACCGTTGCCTCAGGAGCTCGATCAGCTCGCGCCGGCCGGTGGTGAATCCACCCGCCGCTCCGCCCATCGCCTTGCCCATGGTGCTGGTTATCATGTCCACCCTCTTCATCACGCCGCAGTGCTCGGGCGTGCCGCGGCCGGTCCTGCCTATGAAGCCGGTGGCGTGGCTGTCGTCGACCATCACCAGCGCCTTGTATTTTTCAGCGACGTCGCAGATCCCGTCGAGCCTCGCGATATAACCGTCCATGGAGAAGACACCGTCGGTGGCGATGAGTTTCAGCCTCGCACCCGCGGCATCGGCCTCCTTGAGTTTCGCTTCGAGGTCGGCCATGTCGGAGTTGTTATAGCGGAAGCGCTTGGCCTTGCAGAGCCTGACCCCGTCGATGATCGAGGCGTGGTTCAGCTGGTCCGATATGATCGCGTCCTGTTCGGTGAGCATGGTCTCGAACAGCCCCTCGTTCGCCTCGTAGCACGACGAGTAGAGGATCGTGTCCTCCTTGCCGAAGAAGCCGGACAGCTCGCGTTCCAGCTCCCTGTGCACGTCGAACGTGCCGCAGATGAAACGGACCGAGGCGGTGCCGAACCCGTATCTCTCCATGGATTTCCGCGCCGCCTCTACCACCTCCGGATGGTCGGCGAGGCCCAGGTAGTTGTTGGCGCAGAAGTTGATCACCTTCTTGCCGCCCGACACCGTGATCTCGGCGCCCTGCGGCGAGAGTATGGCCCATTCCTCTTTCCAGAGTCCCTGGTCCTTTATCTCCTTGAGCTGCGCATCGAGTACGGGCTTGAGCGAATCGAACATTGGAACCTCCGTGAGGAGTTACGGTTTCAGAACGATTTTGCCGGCCTTTATCTCCTTCGCATTCAGCATCTCCATGGCCTTGTCGATCTTCTCCAGCTTGAACTCGTGCGTGATCACGTGCCCTATCTCCACCCTGCCGGAGTTGAGGAGGTTCGCGACCTCGTACCACGTGCCGAACATCCTGCGGCCGTTGATCGCGATGAGCCTCACCCCCTTGAATATCAGCTCTTCCGCGAAGTCCATCTGCAGCGGCCTGGATGGGATGCCGAAGGCGGTGAAGGTGCCGCCGCGCTTGAGCGAAGCCAGACCGTCGTGGATCGCGCTCTCGGCGCCGCTGACCTCCAGCACCACGTCCACGCCCTCGCCCCGGGTGATGTCCATTATCGCTTCGCGCGGGGATTGCTTCGTCACGTCGATCAGGTGGTCGGGGGAATATTTCTTGATGAGGCCCATCCTGAAGGGCTGCATCCCGCACGCGATGAGCTTCGTCGCGCCGTATGCCATGGCGATGCCCGCCGCGAAGATGCCGATCGGCCCGTCGCCGAAGATCGCCACGCTCTTACCCGCCACCCTGCTCTCGCTCACCGTGTAGGTGGCGTTGCCGAACGGCTCCTGCACCGACGCGATCTCCCAGGGGAGCGACTTGTCGTTCTTGATGCAGCAGATCTCAGGCACAGCCACGTACTCGGCGAAACAGCCGTCGCGGTCCACGCCCAGTATCTCGAGGTCGCGGCATATGTGCATCTGTCCAGTGCGGCACTGGAAACAGCCGCCGCACGGTATGTGGGTCTCGGCGGAGACGTGGTCCCCAACCGCCAGGTGCTCAACCTGGGAGCCCACCTCCACGACCTCGCCCGAGAATTCGTGGCCAAAGATCATCGGCGGTTTGATGCGCTTTGCGGACCAGGGGTCCCAGTTGTAGATATGTATGTCAGTGCCGCAGATCGAGGTCGCCTTCACGCGCACGAGGACCTGGTGCGAGGTGGGTCTCGGGATAGGCGCATCGACTATCTCCGCGCCCGGCGCCGCTTTGAGCTTCTGTATCGATTTCATCGTCTTGGCCATTGAAATCTCCAGTGATTTCGAGGTGTCGCACAGCTCTTGCCGGAAGATAGCCGGGGTGCTCGCGGGATGTCAACCCTTGGGCGAGCCCAGGGTAAATTCATTAGGGGCTTGCCTTGGGAATCGTTTTCATTAAGTTGGGGACATGCAGAAAGCGTTGATCGTGAGCCCAGACCCCCAGACCGCCAGGATGCTCACCCTGGCCCTGGAGCTCGAAGGATGGGAGACGAGGCAGTCGGCCGAAACCTCGGTATCCATGTCACGCGGAATGGATGCGATCATCCTGGACCTGGTCGAGGGCGAGCACGAGGTCAAGGCCGCGGCAAAGGGCCTGGACGCCGTGGTCAAGGCCGGCGCAAAGGCGGTCGTGATACTCCCCAGGGGCTATGACAGGGAGAAGGCCGCAAAACAACTCTCGAAGGCGGCCCTCATCATAGCCCGCCCCTTTCACCTCACAAACCTCGTGAAACAGGCGACCGAACTCTTCGAGTAAAAAAAGGCCTGGCATCGCACCAGGCCTCCCCGAATCTTGAATCTTGAATCACGGTATAAATTTTCCCCTCGGCGTGTAATGGGTATGCAGGAGTTTGTGCGCCGTGTGCCCGTTGGGCCCGTCGGTCAAAAACTCCTTGTATATGCTCGTGATGGCCGGGTTCTCATAGGACTTCCTCACGCTGTAGGCGCGGTCCTCCGAATATATGGCGCGCGCCCTGGCCTTGCGGATCTCCTCGTTCGTGGGTATGGGCTGCCCGCCGCCGCCAAGGCATCCGCCCGGGCAGGCCATGAACTCGATGAAGTGGCACTCGCTGAACTTGCCGCCGGCCTTTATGTCCTCCAGCACCTTGCGAGCATAGGCAGTGCCATGCGCCACGCCGACCTTCAAGGTCACGCCCTTTAAGAAATCCCAGCTCGGGAAGAACTGCTTCAGCAGACCCGGCACCGGGCCCACGGCCTTCACCGGGATCTCTACGTAGCGCGTGCCCTCGAAGCCGCGGACTGGAACGATCTCCGCATGGTCGAAGAGATTCTCCACCTTGATGCCGGTGACCAGCTCGATCACGGTCCTGAGCGCCGACTCCATGACGCCTCCGGTAGCGCCGAAGATGACGCCGGAGCCGGTAGCGGTCCCGAACGGAGCATCGAACTCGGACTTCTCCATCTTGCCCAGCTCTATGCCCGCCTCGCTTATCATCTTGCCCAGCTCGCGCGTTGTGAGGCCATAGTCCACGTCCTTGAACCCGGAGTCGCGCATCTCGGGCCTGTTGCACTCGAACTTCTTGGCAGAGCACGGCATGAGGGCCACGCTGACTATGTCGGCCGGATCGATATTGTTCTTCTCTGCGTAGTAGGTCTTGATCAGCGCCCCGAACATCTGCTGCGGGCTCTTGCAGCTAGACAGGTGCGGTATCATCTCGGGATAGAAGTGTTCGAGGTATTTGACCCACCCGGGCGAGCAGCTCGTGAAGAGCGGGAGCGCGACCGAGCTGTCCTTCTCCACGATGGCCTTGTAGAGACGTCTGAGGAGCTCCGTCCCCTCTTCGATGATCGTGAGGTCGGCGGTGAAGTTGGTGTCGAAGACCCTGTCGAAGCCGCAGAGTCTGAGCGCCGTGTTGAGCTCGAAGGTCATGGCGGTTCCCGGAGGGAAACCGAAGCATTCGGCGATGGCGGCGCGGGGCGACGGCGCGGTCTGCATGATCACGTGCTTCTTGGGATCGTCGATCGCGGCCCAGACCTCGTCGGTCGGGTCGTTGGCGCGCAGCGCGCCGGTCGGACATCGGTTGATGCACTGGCCGCAGTTGATGCAGATCACGTCGGCCAAAGGCTTGTCCATGAAGGTCTCGATCTTGGTATTGTCGCTGCGGCCCGCGGCCTCGTAGACGCCGACCTCCTGGAAGTCGATGCAGGTGCGCACGCAGCGGCGGCAGAGCACGCACTTGTTCATGTCGCGATAGACCGAGTGGCTCGACTGGTCCTGCTCATAGCGCGGGTTTTCCGGGTGTCCGAAGCGGAAGAAGTCGACGCCGTACTCCTTGGCCAGCGCCTGCAGCTCGCAGTTGTTGTTACGCGAGCAGGCGTAGCACTCGCCGTAGTGCTTGGAGAGCAGGAGGTCGATTATGTGACGCCGCGCCTGGCGTACCTTCGGGGTATGGGTGCGGATCACCAGCGGCTGCGTTATCGGGTAGGCGCAGGAGGCCTGCAGGGTGCGCTGGCCTTCGACCTCGACCACGCACACGCGGCAGACGCCCGCGACGCACAGATCGTCGTGATAGCAGAGAGTGGGGATGCGAAGGCCCAGCTGCTTCGCGGCCTCGAGTATCGTGGTGCCGACCGGGACCCTGGTCTCCTTGCCGTCGATGACGACCTTTACCGTCGAGCCGATCCCCTCGTCGCCTGCGGTCGTCTCTATCCTCTGCCCGCGTTGGCTGACCGGCGACCGCGAAACATCATCTCCGAAACGCTTCTTATTCATCGTCTCACCCTCCCGAATATCTCGTCCTGGAAATTGTCTATGATGGAAAGGAACACGTTCGGGCTCGACTGCCCGAGGCCGCACTTCGAAGCGAGCTGCATTGTCTGCGAGAGCTTTCGAAGTTCCGTGAGATAATGCATGGAGCAACGGCCCTCTTCGAGCATCTTCACGCCCTCGAGCAACTTCGCGTTCCCCTCGCGACAGGGGGTGCACTGACCGCAGGACTCATCCACGAAGAAATCGAGGAAGTTCTCGGCCACGCCCAGCATGTCGCGGTCCTTGCCGAAGACGATCACCGAGCCGCCGGTCGAGATGTCCTCGTACGCGATGGTGCGCGAGAACTCGCCCTCGCGCACGCACCGGCCGGAGGCCCCGCCGATGACCACGGCCTTGGCATCTTCTCCGCCCACTTCCTTGAGGAGTTCGGAGACCTTGATGCCCATCGGGAACTCGTAGACGCCCGGGTCTTTGCAATCGCCGGATATGGAGAAGAGCTTGAGGCCGGTCGATTTCTCGGTGCCGATCTTCTTGAACCAGTCTGCGCCCTTAGCGAGCACGAGCGACGCCCACGCCAGGGTCTCGACGTTGTTGACCACGGTCGGACGCCCCATGTAACCGGTGTCCACCGGGAACGGCGGCCTGTTGCGCGGCTCGCCGCGATTCCCCTCTAGAGACTCTATGAGCGCGGTCTCCTCTCCGCATATGTAGGCGCCGGAGCCCATCCTGATCTCGATGTCGAAATCGA
Source organism: bacterium (assembly GCA_041648665.1). Lineage (NCBI taxonomy): Bacteria > bacterium. The sequence continues at coordinate 27,735 of JBAZOP010000041.1, forward strand.
AATCGGCGAGGCCTGCGACAGACTTGCCGAGCAGGTTCTGGCCGCGCCGCCGATCCAGGCACTCCTCCAGCGCTGGCCGAAGGTACGAG
>JBAZOP010000042.1 GCA_041648665.1 bacterium
ATCCAGCGCCAAGCCGCAGCCAGCAGCGGAAAAGTACGAGAAGCCGGCACCCGTGGCGGTCCCGCCGCCCCAGACATTGCCAGCAGACGAGGGCGCGGGCAACGAGGAAGCCGAGCCAGCGAAGGCGGGGAAGGCATTCGCGGCGGGCATTGTCGTGCCGATTGACGAGTACCTGGACGAGGCGCGGGAGTGGGAGTTGACGCCGCAGTGGATGCAAGACGGCGTACAGCGTTACGCCAAGTCGCTGCGAGAGCTAGACGAGGCTTTCCGCTGGCAGTCGTATAACGCGATCCTGTCCATCTCAGATGACGCCTGGCGAGCGGCCAGCGAAGGCAAGGCGCTAGACGCGCCGGAGCCAGAAGAGCGCAAATGAGCGAGCCAATAAGCGCGTCGGGACACGCGCACGAGGTCAAGTCGCTGGACTGGCAATCTCTAGTGGACAGCATGACCGATGTGCAGAGGCTCGTCCATCTGGCGGCGCGGCATACCGAGGACCACGTGCGAGTGCGGCGCGAAACGATGATCCGCGCAACGCGGGATGTTTACGGCGAGGCGATCCGGCAAGAGGTGATACATATCGGCTGCCCCGACCCTGGGCGGGTGTATCTGCGAGAGGGGGCGGAATTGCGCCGGATGGCCGAGCATATAAACGAGGTCGCCAGTGGCATTGAGAACACCTACAACTATGACCTAGCGCGGGCCATATTGCAGATCGGCGCGGAGACGCCCACGGCTAACAGGTGGGTATATGCATACCGCCTGAACGGGTGGGAAGCGGAGCGCATGGCGGCCAAGGAGCCATTTATCGCGGAGACCGAGTACGGCTGGACGGTCAACGCGGCAAAAGAGGCGTTCTGGGCGAACAACGCGCAGATACGGGCGGCGGCGGAGGTTGTGCCCTATCCGACCGTGTGCCCCATTTGCGCCGAGTATGTGGCGGGGAACCCGTATCCCAGCATGGAGGCGCTGTACAGGCGGTGCTCGCTCCCTGCGCACCCTAGATGCCCGCATCACGGCTCGCCACTACTGGATAGACGGCTAACGCGGGACGAATGCCGCGATTTGTGGATTGGAGGCTAGACGATGGACCTGGAATACAAGACGTTTCCCTTTGAGGTCAAGGAATTGACGGACCTGGGCGTTTTCGAGGGTTACGCCAGCACGTTTGGCAACGTGGATTCCGGCGGCGATGTGGTGGAGCGCGGCGCGTTTGGCAAGACGCTCAAGGAGCGCGGCGACAAGATCAGGGTATGCCATCAACACGACTGGCGGGATGTCATCGGCAAGCCCATCGAGCTACGTGAGGACGACCGGGGCCTGTACGTCAAGGCGCAGTTGGTGCTGGATGTGCAACGGGCGAGAGAGGATTATGCGCTCATGAAAGCGGGGGCCTTGACGGACCTGTCCATCGGCTACGAGGCGGTCAAGGCGGACTACGCCGAAACGGACGCGGGGCGGGTGCGCCGCCTGAAGGAAGTGAAACTTTACGAAATCTCGCCGGTGACGGTGGCCATGAACGAGGCCGCGACGATCACGGGCGTGAAAGAGGCGGAGGCGACTCCGCCCATAGACGAGCCAGCGACGGACGATGCGCCGGACCTGGATGCGGCAGCCGAGCCGGATGACAGCCCACTCACTGACGCGCCGGAAACCACCATCGAGCCGAGCGCCAAGCTCGCGTTGTATCAGCTCATACGCAAATACGGAGGTTAGATGACATGAACGTTATCGAGATGCGGACGAAAGTGTCCGAACTGCTGGCGCGATGCACCGCGCTCGCGGAAGCGGACGAATTGACCGAATCGCAGAAGGGCGAGTTTGACGCCAAGCTCGCAGAAGCGCAGGCGATGGACAAAGAGATCGCCAAGCGCGAGGAGCTGGAGGCGCTGCAAAAGGCATACGCCCAGGGCGACGGCCAGAAGCACGCCGTGAAAGCGGAGCCTGACCAGATGTTCGGCTTCAAGGACATGGGCGACTTTTTGCAGGCCGTGGCTCGCAGTTCGGGCCCTGGCGCGATTGACAAGCGCCTGGCCGAGATCAAGGCCAGCGGGCTTAACGAGGCGACGCCTTCTGAGGGCGGGTTCCTCGTGGCCCCTGGGCTGGCGGGCGGGCTGCTGCGCCGGGTGTACGAGACCGGGCAGATCACGCGCATGGTATCCCCGCTGCCCCTGACCAGCGGCAATAGCGTGGAAATCCAGTATCTGGCGGAAACCAGCCGGGCGACCGGCTCCCGCTGGGGTGGCATCCAGACCTACTGGGTGGCTGAGGGCGTGTCTCCCACGGCGAGCAAACCGGCCATCGGCAAGGCCAAGCTGCAGCTCAACAAACTGTCCGCCGCGATGTACGCGACGGAAGAGGTGCTAGAGGATGCGCCGCTGCTGACCGCGCTGGTCAACGAGGTTTTTCCGCTAGAGTTCGCCTTCGCCATCGAAGACGCCTTTGTGAACGGGACGGGTGCGGGGCAGCCGATGGGCGTGCTCAACGCAGCCTGCAAGGTGAGCGTGACCAAAGAGACCGGACAGGCTGCGGACACCGTGGTCTTCCAGAACATCCTCAAGATGTGGTCGCGGTTGTGGGCGCGCTCTCGCACCAGCGCCGTCTGGCTGATCGCGCAGGACGTGGAACCGCAGTTGTACGGCATGAGCATGGCCGTGGGCACGGGCGGCGTCCCGGTGTACCTGCCTGCGGGCGGCGTGTCCGGCTCGCCGTACGCCACGCTGTTTGGGCGGCCTGTCATTCCCCATGAGTCATGCGACAAGTTGGGCGATGAGGGCGACATTATCCTGGCCGATTGGGGCGAGTACGGCGTGATCGACAAGGGCGGCCTGAATAGCGCGGTTAGCCTGCACGTCAAGTTCCTCGAAGACGAGCAGACCTTCCGCTGGACCTATCGCGTGGACGGCCAGCCCAAGTGGGCTAGCGCTTTGACGCCCAAGAACGGCAGCGGGCTTACCCAATCGCCGTTTGTGACCCTGGGCGCTCGGTAAGCCTGAAAGAAAGGAGAACCCTGACATGAAACTTGTTGAGACGGCTAAAATCATTGGGGTGAACAACCCGGCGGATATGTCTAGCACGGCGATGACGGCCAAATATGTTAGCCTGAAAAACTACGACCACCTGACTATCATCATCCACACCGGCGCGTGGGCGGCTGGCACGGCTGCGGTTACGCTGTTGCAGGCGACCAACGTGTCCGCGGGCAGCGCCACCGGGCTGGGCATGGATTATATGTGGACTGGCACGGTGGCCAGCGGCCTTTTGACCAAGACCGCCGTGACCTCGGACACGTTCAACCTGTCGGTGGCTAACAGCCTATATGTCATCGAGATCGACGCGGATGAGCTGGACGTGGATAACGGATTCGACTGCGTTACCCTGGCGGTGGCCAGCCCTGGCGCGAACTCGGACTTTTACAACGTGGATTACATCCTGACCGAGCCGCGATACGCGCAGGCGACGCCTCCGAGCGCGATCACTGACTAACGACTAGCGAGAACGGGGGAGCGGTGAGAATCCGCTCCCCACACCTAACAAGGGTAGATAACCCCGGATAGGAGAAAACGGAAATGGCGACTAACAGAACGGCTCTATTCAGCAGGGTGCAGCCTGGCGGCGTGTTCACCGTGGAGAACGTGCCAGAACACCCCGGCGCGATCTGGTTCGTCGGCTCGGAAGTGACCGCCGCGTCGGATAGCGACGGCTACGGCAAAAGCCCGGACATGCCCTTCGCTACCCTGGACTACGCCATCGCCTACTGCGAGAGCGATGAGGGCGATGTGATCTACGTCCTGCCTGGGCATAGCGAGGCGCTGACCGAGCAGATCAGCGTGGACGTGTCCGGCATCAAGATCATCGGCCTGGGCGACGGCGACAACCGGCCCCAGTTCACCGGCGGCGCGAATAGCTTGGACTGCATCGATGTGAGCGCCGATAACGTGGTCATCGAAAACCTGTACTTCAATGAGGCCACGGTCAGCGCGAACACCTCCAACATCAACATAGACGCGGCTCATTGCACCGTGCGCCGGGTACACATGGACATGGGCGCTAACGACCGCGACGGTTTCACCGTAACAGCGGACGGCGAGCGGCCCACCATCGAGGACTGCTCAGTCGTAGTGACCGCCGACGGGCCTGATACCTGGGTGACGTTCGAGGGCGTGATTGACCGGCCCATCATTCGGCGCAACTACATCATCGCCTCGGACGGGACCGATGCCTTCGATGACGGCGTGTTAGACTTTGGCGGGTTGGCGATCACCAACCCCGTGGTCGAGGACAACATGTTCGACGGCGCGGATGTGGCCGTGGCCTGCATTGACGATGTGGGCGCGGTGGTGGGCGATTGCTTCGGCGTCAACCGCTATGCTGGTTCGGCCACCAACGGCGACACTGTGACCAACGCGACGGCCACCATCGGCGCGGGCGGTATCGCGGCGGCCACGTTTGCAGCCTCTGCTATCGAGGCGGCTGCTTTCGCCGCCGACGCGCTTCAGGCCATGCAGGACGAGGCCGAGGACGCGCTGGAAGGCGAGAACCTGGACCACCTGGCGAAAACCGCCACGGCGGGCGCGGACATGACCACCGAGATCACGGACGGGTCTATCCTGAGCCGCATCCTGTCTAAAACGGCGGACACCTCCGATTATGATGCCGCCACCGACTCGCTGGAGGCGCTTGCCGATACCCAGGTGGCGATGGAGTTGTGTTGCGAAAAGAGCGACGGCGCGGTGTTGCTGGGCGATGATGCGCTGTTCGTTATCGCAGGCGGGCCGATCCACATCCTGGAGATTGCTGGCATTGTGACCACTACGATCGGCGGTGGCGCAACCAATGTCAAGTTGCAATTGGACACGACCGAGCCAGCGGCGACGGTAGAGATGAATGCCGGGGCAGTGGACATTGACTCGGACGCGGCTGGGACCAGCTACCGATCCATTAACACCTCTGGCGTTTTCACGCCGGTCACAGCGGGGTTTGTCCTGATGGCCAACTCGTTTGCCACCAACCCCACGGAGTATTTCGCCCCGGCGGGGACCATCATGTTCAACTCGGACGCGGCCAGGGATGGCGTGATCAAATGGTATCTGCGCTACAAGCCTCTCAGCCCGAATAGCGTAGTGACGGCAGCGGCATAACGGACGGCAACCAACACAGCGGGGGGAGGGCGGGACGGCCTGCCCTCCCCATAGGGGGCAACTATGGCAGGAACGGTAACGACGACCGAGGAGACCTACGGCACGGTCAAAAAGGTGCTGTTTGATTGGCTGTCCAGCGCGGGCGGGGCAGCAGACGCCACCACGACGGAGAGCTATAGCGGCGTGTTGGAGCGGGCCGTGTTTGTGCCGGACGCTGGTGGGACAAAGCCGGATAACCTGTACGACGTGGTAGTGAAGGACGAAGACGGCTACGACGTGCTGGTGGGCCTGGGTGTGGACCTGAGCAACGCTGCCGCCGTATCGAAATCCCACGCCGACGGCCTGGGCGCGGTAGCAAACGACAAATTGACCCTGGGCGTATCCGGCGCGAACGCGGCTAAGGGCGGCGTCGTGATCCTGTACCTGAGGTGAGCGATGCAACGGGGGCCTATCGAAGACAAGGCTATCTGGCCGGGGGAGGACAAGCGTGGCGCGATACGCAGACGCAGAGGACCTAAGGGCGCAGGTAGACGTATCCCGAACGGTACACGACCAGGTGCTGACCGGCCTGCTGGAGGCGGCCAGCCGAGCCGTGGACGGCGTGTGCAATCGCCCTGACGGGTTCCTGGCGCTGACCACAGCCACAGAGCGGACGTATGCCGGCGGGGGCCTGCCCTACCTGAACATCGGTGAGTGCGTGGAAATCACCGCCGTAGCCGATCCCGATGATGAAGAGATAGACGACGGCGACTATTACGCCTATCACGGCTCCTACGAGTTCCCGGTGTTCTCTGCGCCTTACACGGCGATCATGCTGGCCTCGGACGAGACGCTGGAGACCTATGGCACGTTCACTGCCTCGCGGACGCCGAACTATACGGTAACGGCGCGGTGGGGCTACGCGGACGAGATTCCCGCGCTAGTGAAGCAAGCGACGATCACCATAGCGGCGCGGTGGTGGATGCGGGGGCGCAGCGCGTGGTCGGATGCCGTCATGCCTGAGGGCGGCGGGGCGACGCTGGTTTATCGCCAGGTGGTGGACCCTGACGTGGTGCTCATGCTATCGAATGGCCGATTGATTCGGGCAGTGGGGTCGGTATGAGTTCCATCCAGTTTGTGCTAGACAATGCGGAGGTGATGGACTGGCTCAAAAAGGGGCCAAAGGCCATGTCCGCATATCTGGCCGAGATCAGCCGCCGGCTGGCTCGACAAGCGCTGGTCCTGTTTGATCGCACGGTAGATACCTGGGATCACAAGCCCGGCTTTACGGCGTCGGTAACATTGCGGTCGGGGTATACCGTAATGGAGGCGGGGACGGATGACCCTATTTATGCGCTCGTGGATCAGGGCACGAAACCGCACGAGATACGACCGCGTGGGCCAGGTTATCCGTTAGCGTTTCGAGCGGGCTATACCGCCAAAACTACGCCCGGCGAGTTGCGAAGCATAAGGGGTGGTAGTTCTGGCCCGACGCGCTTTGCGATGCGCGTGTGGCATCCTGGGACCGCGCCGAGGCGCTTTACAGACGCAATCGGGAAAGAGCTGGACAAGGCCATCGCAAAGACTGTGAATGACGTGTCCTTTGAGGCGGCCTGGGGCGGCGGGCTAGCTGCGCCCCAAAAGGAAACCTTTGAGGTGAAGCGGCCAAGCTCGGCGGGAAGGCGGCGACGCAGATGAGCACAATGGACTGGGATACACTGGCAACCGATGCTGTGCAGGCCGTGTCAGATACATTTGAAGCGGGGCTGGCGGATCTGCGGGTGCAGGAGCTTAGCGAGCTAAGCGACGGGACGCAGGACATGCCCATGCTGCGCGTGTATTGGATCAGCAACGAGGTTGACCCTTATGGCTCAACGGACAGATCGGCCTTCGGTGGCGCGCTGAAACAAGTGGACATGACTATCGAGGCGCGGGTGCTGGTCCGCATCCAGTCAGTGCACGGCGAGGGAGAACTGGACTTATGTGCATGGGCGGACGCGATCCAAGACATTCTATTCGATCAGGAGGGTACGCTATTCGGGACAACGGGACGCCCTCGCCTGCGCTCATTCTCATGGCGAGCGCAGAGGATGAATTGGGAGCTACCAGATAATAGGACGGCGGTAGGTATCCTGGTCACTTTGACGTTTAGGGTTTTCTAGGAGGCATACATGGCGCAAACGGTTGTGGCAATGAGCGGGGTGAACGCCCTGGTATATCTGAGCGACGACGGCTCATCCTGGACCAACGTTTCGGGCAGCGCGAACCAGGTGGCGGCCACCGAGCAGCGCAGGGCATCCGGCGAGGGCTATACATTCGACGGCGATACCGCCATTATCAAGGCAGGCAAACGCGAGCCGTTGGAGTTGACCGTGCGGGCGCTGTACACCGAAGAGGCCGCCGAGTCATTCGAGGTGGTCAAGACCCTTTTCGAGACGGTCGGCGGCGGGCCTTGCTGGGTGAAGTGGATGCCGTCGGGCACGGCCACGGCGCGGGCCTATGACTGCGCGTCGGCAGTGGTGACGCGATTCACCTATCCGCCAGCGGACGCGACAGACCCTAACCCGGTGGCGGTAGAGTTCTCCTTCCGCTGCAAACAGGTGGACGCCTATCATGGCGGGGTGCCATTGTCCGAGTGGCAAGCCCTTAAGGACTTTTATGATGACATGGACGGCGCGAACTGGGATACCGCCACGAACTGGCTGGATGATGACTACGACGTGACAGACTGGTATGGCGTGACCGTGACCACGGGGCACGTGACGGCGGTGGAACTGTCCAACAACGGCCTGGACGGGGCGCTTGACACCTCCTGGGGCGCGAAGTTGCCCTCCCTGGCGACGCTGGATGTAAGCGCCAACACCCTGGGCACAGCCGACGTGGATTCCATCGTAACGGCTATCTACACCAACCGGCTCGTATTCTCGGCCCCGGATACGCTGGACATATCCGGTGATAACGATCCCCCGACGGGGACCGTGCAGGCTCCCAGCCCCTGCCCCGCAGCCAACTGCGGCGAAATGGCCTATGAGCTGGTCAACGACTCGTGTTCGACCGGCCACGAAAAGTGGACGGCGGTAACGATATAACAGGAGGTTAGAATGGCACAGACTACAGCATCGTATAGCGGCATTGCGACCACGGTTACGCTGGAGCTTAACGACATCTCCGGCAGCTCTAACCAGGTATCCTCGACCGAGCAGCGGCGCGGGTCAGGCGAGGGCTATACGTTCGATGGCGACGTGGCGATCATCAAAGCGGGCAAACGGGAACCGGTGGAGGTGACGTTCCGCATCATCTACACCGAGGAAGCGCTGGAAGGCTGGGAGCTGGCGAAGGCCGCTTTTGAGGCGGCTGGCGGCACGGCGGTAGACATCTCATGGATTCTGGAGGCCGGGGCGACCACGTGGACGATCACCGACGGCATCATCACCCGGCTACAGTACCCGCAGGCCGACCCGACCGACGCTAACCCCGTCATGGTGGAGTTCTCGGTGCGAGCGCCGGAAATCACGACCGCAGCATAGCACATAGGGAGGGGATATGACAGAACAAGACGAGATCGTGGTGGACCTGTCGCGCTTGACGCTGGGCGACTTTGCCACGCTGGATGCATGGTCATGGGGAAAAGTGGCATTTGACGACGCGCTGCCGCTGATGCAGAAGGCCGTGTCAAACGGCGCGGTGCTGGCCGATCAGCCGATGGCGAGGCTACGCGAGATCACGCTGATGATCCGCGAGGCCATCCGCAAATTGCCGGGAAACTGATGGAGCAGGTGATGGCCCACCTATGGACGGCTGGGCCATTACCTGCGCGGTATCTGCAATACGTGGCCTGCGCCTACCTGTATCACTGTACACCAGACGTGGCGCAGGGCATCCCGCTGGACACCGTGTTACTGGACTATGAGTGCTGGCAAGCCGAAAAACGAGTGAGGCCGAATGGCGGATAAAGAGACCAGGATACGCATCGTTGGGGTAGACCAGGCGTCGACCGTCTTTCGGGACGTGATGAAATCGGCGGCTGGCTTCCTCGTGCGCGACGTGGTGATCGGCTCCTGGAACCAGCTATCCGGCGCGATCCGGGGGCTATCCTCTGAGCTGGTAAACGCTAACAGCGAGTGGGAAGGCTTTTCCACGCGGCTATTCGCGCAACTGGGGCACGATGCGGACGAGACGGCGGCGCGGCTGGAATACCTCAAGGACTTCGCGCTCAAAACCCCGTTTGATATGCCCGGCATCATCGAAGCCGATTTGCTCATGCGTAACCTGGGCCTGCAGGCGGTAAACGCCTCCGAGCGGTGGGGCTACAGTGGCGACGAGATATTGCGCGTCACGGGCGACATAGCTGCTGGCACCAAGCAACCGTTTGAGGAAATCGGTATGTGGCTGGGCCGCTTCTCCACAGGCGACACGGGGCTGGCGATCCGGCGATTCGAACAACTAGGCATCACCACGCGGGCCGAGCTGAAACGCATGGGCCTGGAGTTCAGCAAGGCGGGCGAGATGGTATCGCCCATAGACGAGGCGTTCAGCACGCTAGTAAAGCTCACTGATGAGAAATTCGGTGGGTTGATGGCGATCCAGTCCAAGACGCTGGATGGCGTCAAGGCCAACTTGGGTGAGTTCATCGACAACCAGAAGCGCGAGTGGGGGCAACCGATCTTCGAGGGCTACAAGGCCAGCATGGCGGGGCTGCTGACGTTCCTGCAAAGCGACGCGGTAGGGAACCTGCTAGGCATCGGCCGTGATATGTTCGCGGCGGCGACGGGTTGGCTGGGCGACGTGGTCAGCGAGTGGGCGGGCTGGTTTGGCACGTTGGCCGCTGATGCAGCTAACTGGGGCGCGAACATCGTTGACCAGTTCGCCTCCGGTATCGCTGGCAGCGGCGCGGTATCCTCTGCGCTGCGAGATTTCGGCAAAGAGATCACGAACTGGCTGGCCCCTGGCTCGCCGCCCAAGCTACTGCCGGAGCTGACCGACTGGGGCCTGGGCGCGGCGGAAGCGTGGCTGGACGGCTGGGCGGGGGCTACCCCGGCCATAGAGCCGGCCATGCTCAACATCGGCAAAGAGTTAGCGCCGTTCCTGGAGCAGATAGACGCGGGGGGCGGCGTATCCGGCAGGCAACTGCGGACGCAGCTAGGGCCGAAGGGCCTGGGCTACGAGGCCTATCTGTCCAGCTACAAGCGCGTCAAAGAGGCCGTAGCGGGGGTAGCCGAGGCAAAGGGAGCGCTAACCGAGGCTGAGGAGACCGGCGACGCCGAGGCCGTGGACGCGGCAAAGCAAAAGCTGACGCTGGCCGAGAAGGAAGAGAAGACCGCCAAAGACGCGATGGCCTTGGAGCAAAAGCGCATCGCTAGCCGGGTAACGGCGGAGAGCCAGATGCTAGAGGCTATCCGGGCGCAGACGGCGGCGGTACAGGCCAAGGACAAAGCCGAGACAGACGCGGCGGCAAAGGCCGCAGCCAGGGCAGCGGAGGCCGAGCAAAAGGCGAGAGAGCAGGCGTATCTGCAATACCGCCTGACGGTAGCGGGGACGGCATCGGGCCAGATACCGATATGGGAAGAGGAGCTCGCCAAAGCTGAGCAAGGCAGCGCCGAGTTCTGGAACATCCAGGCGCGGCTAGTGGAATTGCGCCGGAAGGAAGCCGAGAGCCAAGGCGAGGACATCGGCGGCGCGTTCATGGAAGGCTACGCCAAGACCGCGCTCATTGAGGGCGGCGGGGAGGGCGAGGAGGCTGGCGGATTCGGCAACCTGGGCGCGGTATTTGCGGCGGCTGGCAAGGGCCTGGGGAAGCAACTGCTGGATGGCCTTGTGGCTGAGGCGAAGAGCCTCCCCAAGCGGCTATTGGACTGGTCAACAGAACTGCTTGGATGGGTCCATGCCGATGATACCAGGCTACGCTGGCAACTGGGTGGATATAACCTCGGCAAATCCTTGGGCGATGGGCTGGCGGCCCTATTCGGCTTCGACTCGACTAGCCAGGAGTTTGGCGATTCTGTTGTGGGCATGATAACGCGGGCTATCGGCAACATCGGCCAGGCGCTATGGGACCTGGGCGCAACGGCGGCGCAAGAGTTTTTCCTGGGCTTGACGGAGAGCCTAACGGGGACCACGCCAGAGGAAACGAAACGACTAACCGAGGCATACTACCCGTGGAAGATGCCCACAGGGGAGACGGCCACCACGGGCCAGCAATACGGCGTGGCGCAAGCACCCTACGGCCCATTCCCCGCTCCTGGCCGTGTGCCCGGCCAAGCTCTCGGCACCACCTCCGCTCCTGGCGGCTGGTCGCTGGTCGGCGAGCGCGGGCCTGAGCTGGTCAACTTGCCAGCGGGCAGCCAGGTCATGAACGCGGGCGATACGCGCAAGGCGATGGGGGGCACGACCGTCAACGTGGCTCCTGGCGCGATTGTCATCCACGTCGCTAACGGCAATGCCCGTGAGGTGCAAACCGGCGTCGTGAGGGCGCTGAGACAGATCGGAGTGCCAGCATGACCGTGAATCGCGTGGGAGAGATGGTGGTCAACCGGGGCTTCGAGGACGCGGGGGCGGGCGGCGCTGACGTTCTCGCGGGATGGACGGAGTACCTCGGCTCGACCAGTGACGGCGTGATAGAGCAATCCAGCGCCACCTGCACGGAGGGCACGTACTGCGCCAAGCTGACGGCCTGCGACGGGGCGGATAACGCCTATCTAGCGCAGCACATCCGCACGTTGCCGGGGACCGTGCTCACGCTGACGATGGACACACGCGGCGACGGGACCTATAGCCCGTCGTATCAGGTGTACGACTTCACCAACTCTACCACGATCACCGGGAACGTCTCAACCAGCAACACGACGACTAGCTGGGTGACGTATTCCACGACATTTACCTGCCCCGCCGGGTGCTATCGCATGATCCTGTATCTGCGCTCGCCCAACCATCACACGGGCGGCGTGTCCTATTATGACAACGTGTCCATGTACCTGCCACGGGCGCAACTGCCCGTTATCCGCCGATTCGGGGATACGTGGGCGCTGGCGGAGGAGCTGCCGCTCACTGACGCGGCCATGCCCCACGGACCGGGCCAGGGGCAGAGCACGCGGCTAGTATTGCCGGGGGGCCTATCGTATGACTGGGGCCGCGACGATGTGCCGCCGCCGATCCTGCCACGAGACATCACCATACGCGGCGAATGGGTCGCTGACTCACTAGAGGAGATGCAAGCGAAAGCGGACGCGCTGAACGCCCTCTTGGGCAAACGCTCCAAGCTGTGGCGGGACCACGGCGCGGGGCTGAGCCTGCAGTGGATTTATGCGCGGTGCGTGGAGGTGACGGGCGAGCTATCGCCACGGGACCAGCAGTATTGGGCGGAGTACACGCTGGTATTTGAGACCGACGCGGGGCCGTGGTATGGCCGCGATTGGACGCAGACGCACACGCTGGCGAGGACGAGCACAACCATAGTGTGCCGCAACGATGGCAATGCCCATGTGACGGCGGTGACGATGACATTCGATCCGGGCGCGGTAGACATCACCGACCTGGGCGTGGCGCACAACGTGGTCGAGGATAGCGTGGCTGTGCCGGGGCTGACCAACTGGTATTGGTCGGGGACCATATCCGTCGGGGAGACACTCATTGTCGATTCGGGGGATTCCACCGTGACGGTCGGGCCTCCTGGTTCGGACCTGACTGACGGCTATCAGTACATGGAGATCACGCCGTCGCTGCACAAGGTCCAGGAGTTTGTCCATCTCGTTCCGGGCTACAACAACTTTGTCATTTCGCGCACAGGCGGCGACGCCACGGCCACAGTCGAAGTCTCATACTATGAGGGCTGGTACTAGTGGGCGCGTTCTGGGTGGACGTGTACGAGGCTGGCGGCGGGGTGGATGATGTGGAAACCCTGCTCGGTTCCGGGCCGATCACCACCGCCTCGGACTGGGAATCTACGGCGGTGCTGGACGGCGCGGGATCGTTTTCGTTTGCGGTTCCCGCCACCGACCCGCAGGCGGCGCTGCTATCGCCTCGGCGCATTGTGTGGGCCTTCATGATGGACCGCGACGGCGTGAGGCAGGAGCTAGGCTCCGGCATCATCAAGCGCGTGGCGTGGGAGGCGGGGCAGCCGCCGATGTTGCGCGTTAGCGGCTGCGACCTGCTGGGCGAGCTAGCCGACCGCACCGTGGGCGAGCTAGAGATACAGGGGCAGGCATGGACCTACATTGACGATGTGGTGGTAGGCGAATACGTGGGCACTGTCCGCTCGGTGAACACGTCCGGCCAGCAGGACAGGCCGTATGCCTGCGACGGCGACCTGGGCACGGTCACGGGTGTGATTGACATCGAGGACCACGGCGAGCTAGGCGGGGACTATCTGTACATCGGCTATGATGCTCGATTCGACCAGGCATATTTCTACATCGACACGGTGAACGCGGCCTATGCGCTCATGCGCGTGCAGTATTATACCAGCGCGGGCTGGGAAGACATCACCGTAACCGACGGGACGGCTGCGGACATCGGCGGCGGCGAGACGGCCATGCTGGGGAAAAACGGCGCGGTGGTGTGGGAGCGGCCTAGCGACTGGGCGCGAGTGGCGGCAGTGGAGCCGGGCGACACATGGTTCTATATCCGCATCTCTCGCCAGGATGACATCGGCAACAACATCACAGTCAAGCTCGAGGAGGTGGCAGTGTATGCGGACCTGCCCACGACGGACGGCGTGAACCTGATTATGAACCACGCCCCGGACGGCTGGCAGGGGACGTATCCGCAGACCGAGGCCGCGCACTATACACAGTTCAAAGGCGAGTCGGTGCTGGCCGCGCTGGTATCGCTGGCGGAGAGCGGGGGGCAAACGACGTGAGCAGGCTAGAGCCAGAGGGCGCGTTCTTCCTGATGAACGACTTGGACCCCGGCGGCGGGGTGGACCCGACCGATCCGCCCTACAACACGTGGGGCGCGTTCAACTCGTGGTACTGGACGACCTGGGCCATCGCCAACCCCGGCAACGGCGTCTACGACTGGACGCCCGGCTCAAATGACTATATCGAGACCTATCTGGCAGGCGCGGAGGCATTCGGCAAAAAAGTCGCGCTCTCTATTATGCTGATGACCACGGCGGGATCGGATTACACCCCGTCGTGGCTATACACGCTGATGGGCGATGATGAGGGGCCCGCATTGGGCTGGCCGATATTGCCGGGGCCGACGGGCTATTTCCCGATGTGGCTCAACGGCTCCTTGTGGAACCAATACTGGCTGCAATTCATCGCCGCCTTGGGCGCAAAGTGGGACGGCGACCCGCGCATACACAGTATCTGGATTTGCACAGGGATCAGCGGCGAGGCGATCTTTGACTCGCTGGGCACGGACACGAAGAACCCGACGCTAAACCTGACCATGCCCACGATCGCCGCCTTTGACGCGGCGTTCCAGACCACGCCGATATTTTTCCTGGGCGGCACGCAGGATCGGCGCGACAACGCGGCCTATTGCGCCAGCCGGGGCGTTCACTTCAAGCAGAACGTGCTGGGCGCGGACCTGATTAATCACACCTACAACCCGCCGACGGGGGGGGTAGAGCGAGGCACGGCGGAAATCTCGTACTACATGACCACCGGCTGGGTGATAGACGCCAACCACCCGACGGAGTACAACGCGCCGAGGGGGATGTGGGTCGGCTACGAGCACGGCGACATCGAGAGCAACCCGGAGGATATGTACGCCGCGCTGCTGACGGGGCTGGCCCACGGGATGCGGCTATTCGACACAGACTACATCGCCGCCCCTGGCTCCGAGCTGATGCAGCAGATAGCGGACATAGATACCGACGCCACGCTGGGGGATTTCTGGACGTGGGCGGTCGCGTTCATGAACCACCCGCAGGACCAGACGGCGATGTGGGTCGGGCGCGACACCGAGTACACCGTATTGACGAACTATGAGAAGGGCTGGATCGGGCCGTGGATGCGAAAGCCCTCCACGACGGGCAGCACGGTATCGGTCAATGCGACGGGCTACGCCAAAAGCTCGGCTACCTATACAGGCGCTCCCGCCGCGATCAAAGGGACGCAGTACGACGATGCGGGGATCGGCTATTGCGCCGATGCGAACCTGACCATCACCGCGTCGGGATTCGGGGCCGACGGCGACTATAACGTGACGGTGATCTATTCCGAGACGGGCGTGGGCGCAGGCTGGCAGTCCACCGTCGTGCCCGTGACGGTGGTGGACGGCGCGTTCGGGCCGGAGAACCTGGTCACCGGGCCGTGCTACGTGCATCTGATCGTCGTGGAGCCGGACACGCTGGAGGAGCCGAATGTCGCGCCCAATGCGCCGCTGTCGCCGATGGTCGAGGTGGACGGCACGCCGATGACCAACCCCGGCAATGTGGACTCGCTGACGCCGGACTTTTCGTGGACGTTCTCTGATGACAATACGGGCGATACCCAATACGCATACCAGATCATCGTCGGCGAGAGCGCGGGAGAGGTGGGCGGGGGCACAGGGACCTGGTGGGACACCGGCCAGGTGGTGGCGGCGGACCATGAGGACATTACCTATGATTTCGACGCCGGGGCGAGTTATGCGCTGGAATGGGAGACAACCTATTATTGGGCCGTCAGGACGTGGGATGACGCGGGGGCGGTCGGGCCATATTGCGCGGTGCAGACGTTCACCACGCGAGAGGGAGCGCCGCCTGTAACCGAGGTGGCTCCGGAGGCGAGAAGCCCCAAGTGCGAGGGGTTCACGAACCCGACGGAAGTCAACGACCTGACGCCGGACCTGAGCTGGACGTTCTACGACGTGAACGGCGATTCGCAGTCGCGCTATCGCATTCTGGCCGCCACAAGCGCTGACAAGCTGTACATCGGCCAGGCGGATTTGTGGGACACGCAGCAGGTATACAGCGCGGCGGGGTCGGTGGTGTGGGGCGGGCTGCCCCTGGCCTATGACCAGACGGTGTACTGGCGGCTGCGCGTTTGGGATGACAGCGCGTTGGAGCTGCCCTCCGAGTGGACCGTGGCGCAGCAGTTCACCACGTATGACACGGTGGACCCGGTGATACCGCCGGACGAGGGCGGGCTGCCGATTCGGGAGCATTTCCGCATCGGCTATGCGCGGACGTTGGAATGGCTGGGGCCGACGCTGTACCCCAGCGGCATCCGGGCCACGACGCCAGCGGACCCGACGGCGGAGGGTGTGGCGCTGATCCTCTCGCTCTCGCGGGAGGAGGATTGTGAGGACTTGGTGACGCGGGTGTATCCGCAAACGTCGGATGGGGTGACGCTGCTATATACGACGCGGCTAGAGCCGCCGGAATACACCATAAGTGCGGCGGGGCAATACGTCCAGTCGAAGCGCGGGGAGGAGGCATACGGCCTGATCGAGTCGTGGAAAAAGTTCGATGACGTGCGAATGCAGCAAAGCGACTCGCTCCTAGTGCATCACGAGTATGCGGCAAACACGCTAGTTGACCGCTCGGTGGAATACCTGCGCCAGCGTAGCCAGGTGAACACGTACTATCGCCTATCGGTGATATGCAACACGCGCATAAGGCCGGGCGAGACGATCCGCGTCGTGTACAGGGACTATACCGCCGATGGCTGCTATGTGAGCATAGACGAGGATTTGTACATCGTGGGGGTGACAACGCGGGTGGATGCCAAGGGGCTACTGACATACGACCTGGAGGTCAGTACGATTGACAAGGCGCGAGAGACCGAAGCGCAGGTATTAGCGCGGGCGGTCAAGAGCACGAGCTACCTATGAGCACAACCATCCTTCGTCCCTCCACGCGCATCCTGACCTTCGGCGTCCCTGGCCTGCGGATCACGCAGCTAAAAGCATAGGAGGCAACACATGGCATTTACCGACTTGACGAGTGAACAACAGAGCATCCTATCCGAATACGTGCGGCAACAGCGAGCGATGGCTGGCGAGCTGGCGCGGCTGCTGAACCACATGGCCGCGCTGGATCAGATGTACGACGGCCAGGTGATCGCGGCCTGGGCGCTGTTGGCATCGGGCGAGGTCATCGCCGACGGCTCCGGGCTGGCGGGCGTCTCGCAGCTGACGAAGGGCGAGGTTGCCAGCATCGCGGCGGCGGTACAGGTGATACTGGACACATACAACACCGAGGCGCTGCGGCGGCTGTACGTCAAGATGGCCGGCGTGACCGCGACTATCGGATGAGGTAGGACATGGCGCTCAACCTGTATTACGTTGACCCAGTAGGCGGCAACGACGGCAACGTTGGCTCGCTGGCCGCGCCGTGGCTGACGACGCAGCACGCGCTGGACACCGCGCTAGAGGGCGCAGACGGCACGCAGATCAACATCAAGTCCAGCGGCCCGGACGTGCTGGCCGCCTCGCTGAATCTGGTGCAGTACATCGTCAACAACGGCGCTCTATCGGCCACGCAGCCATTGATTCTGCGCGGCTACACGGCGGCAGCTAACGACGGTGGTCGCGGTGCGCTCAACGGCAATAGCGGCGGGTTCACTATTATGGCCGGTGTGCCGGCCTACGTGTCGTTTGTGGACCTGCGCTGCCATAACGTAGGCGCTATAGCCCCACTCAATCTGGCTAATCATTGCACCGTATTCCGCTGCGAGGTAGACACGTGGAGCGGCGCGGTATATGGCATCAATCTGCAAAACGGCGCAGAGGTGATTGGTTGCTATATTCACAACGGCGGCGTGGCAGGGACAAGTGGCGCGATACTAATCTATCAAGGTGCAGTATTGGACAACTATATCACGGGCGTGGCGGGGAATGCCGTCTTCACGCTGGCACAAAACGCCGTGGCGATATGGCGTAATGTCATCTACCTGACGACCACGACCTCAATAGGCATCCATTTGTATCGCTGCTATGACACATCTGTCCAGCACAACAGCATCTACCAGAGCGTAGCTGGCACGGCCAGTGGGATATATGGCGGAGTGTTGGAGGCATTCGAGCCTGTGATTATGAACAACATCATCTGCGGCTTCAATGGCGTAGGCGGCAAGGCCATCTGGCTGGACGATAAGCTCGCCGCTGTCGTGGGATACAACGCCTTCTGGCAAAACACGGTGGATGAGCAGTATGACCGACCGCCGAAGGTAGATTTGGGGAACGATGTGGCGCTGGGGGCCGACCCATTCACCAGCGCCGCCACAGGCGACTTCTCGCTGACGGCGGTGGCACAGGCGGCATTGCGAGACGTGGGCTGGCCTGCGGCGTATCTGGGCGCTCACGCCAACACCGACGGGCACATCACGATAGGGCCGATCCAATACGGCACAGGCGGCGGAGGCGCAGGCCCGGTATCTATCTCGCCGTGGCGAGGAGGGCTGATAGGATGAGGCTACGGCAGGTGCTTCCAGTGCTGGCGCTTCACTATAAGCATGATATTCTGACTGGTCACGCCGTAACGTTCCGCAAGAACCCTTGGCGACTCTCCAGAATCATACTCTTGGCGTATCTGTATGACTTGTTCTTCATTCAGTTTCGCCGAAGGGTTCTCTTCTCCGATTCCACGAAACTGATTGGGCGTTTGCGCTCTGTCTTGGGCGTTTGTGGCTCCCGTGCCAGCATAGAGGTGCGCAGGGTTACAGCAAGCACGATTATTGCAGCGGTGGCAAATAATTGCGCCGTCTGGAATCGGGCCAACAAAGTGCTCGTAGGCAATACGATGCGCAAAAGCTCTAGAGCCGTCAGAATGATGCAGTGTGCCATATCCTGCTTCGCGAGCCCCCTGCCATTCCCAGCACTGGTCTGGTTCACCAATACTCAGTCTGCGGAGAAGTCGCTCCACAATAGGTGTATTTCGGCCCCTGTTTTCATGTCCAGGAATGAATCGAAGTGGCTCTCCCTTGATGTGCCCCCAACACGAGTGAGTTCTGGTTGCGATGCGAGTCCGTTGCCCACATCCACAATGACAGAATCCGTACGGAATACCTTTGTTCATGGCTATGTTCCTCCTAGACGCAATTATACCACAACTCTCTATATGGGGCAAGACGCTACCATTGGGGGTCGCACATGACAGTAAAAAGCGGGCAGGTTTGGACGGGGAACTTTGACGTGCGAGATGCAACAGGCGCATTGGCTGTGCCATCGGTTGGGCCGATAGGGACACTTTACGTAGCGGGTGTAGCAACGGCTGACGTGGTGACTATCAGCGGTGGCGCGCCCTACAAGTGGAGCGTTACCCTTCCCGCGCTAACGGCTGGGCAAACGGTGGGGATGCGGATCACGGCCACGGTCTCTCTCATTGCTACAGCGGCGGTGGTAGCTGAGGACGTGGCCGATACCGAGTTCGTGAGCGATCTGACAGATGAGGTGATCGGCACGGGCGCGGGCCTGACGGCGCTTGGAGACGCTAGGCTGGCCAACCTGGACGCGGCGGTATCCTCTCGCGGCACGGCTGACCCTGGCGACGAGATGACGCTAACGGCGGCATACGACGCGGCAAAGACGGCGGCGCAAGCAGGTGACGAGATGGACCTGGTAGACGCGCCGAATAGCACGGCGGTGACGGCGATACAGGATGGGCTGGCCGTCCCTGGCGACGCGATGACGCTGGCCGACGACGCGATCACCTCGGCCACGTTCGACGAAACGACGGCATGGCCGATAAAAGCCGCTGACACGGGCAGCACCTATATCGCCCGAACCGGCGCGGATTCTGACACGCTAGAGACCCTGAGCGATCAGATAGACGGCGTGGCTACGCCCGACGATGTGACGGTATCCCTGGCCGTGTCTGCAACCGAGGCGGCTGCGATCAGCAGTGGCCAGATCGCGCTGACGCTGTGGCACACGCTGTCGCAGAGTGTAACCAGCACGAGCACGGCGGACCTGGAAGCGGCCACGAAGTTATGGCTGGGCATCAAGGCAAACCCGCGCGCGGACACCGACGCCGAGTCGCTGGTGTACATCGAAGCGACGGCGGGCCTGCAATATCTCGCGGGCGCGGCATACACGGGCAGCGCGGCTAACGGCTCGCTGACGGTATCCGGCGAGGCAGGCGACTGGGACATCCTGATCGAGCTGCAGGAGACCGTTACCGGCAACCTGTCGGCCTGGGGCGGCGAGGTTGTGGACGCGCAGGTCAAGGCGCTGGTAGGCGGGGATACCGTCAACGTGTGGAGCGGGACCTGCCGGATCGGGTACGAGGTAGTGCGAGCGGTAGCATAGCGGCAAACGACACGGGGCGGAATGGGCCGCTCCGCGCACAACATAAGGAGACCCCATGCCGACATCACAACTGGCGACGAACCTGGGGGAGCGTAAAAGGCAGATCGAGGAGCTATTGCACAACGGAAACGACGTGACCAACAAAGACCTCGGCTGGCTGCTTTACGGCATGAACGGCGACATGACCATCATCGCGCAATGCGTCAAAGAGCTTATGTGCAAGCCGGAAAACTGGGCGTGGAAGACCGCCCGTGAGACGGTGGTCAAAACGATCAGCACCGTAGGGCTGGCGCTATTGGTATGGCTGTTCATGGAGTTTGCCCGGAGCGGGTTCAAGCTGCCATGAAGACCGCGCTCGTCGTGGGCGATCTGCATACCGGCTCGCTATACGCGCCATTCCCGGAAGGGTTCACCACCAGCTACGGGAGCGAGTATGCGCCCAACGTCGGCCAGCGTTACCTGAACGAGTGCTGGCAGGACATGGCGGCCAAGCTGCCCGTGCTGGATGTGATCTTTGCAAACGGCGACATGATAGACGGGCAACAGCTCAAAGACGAGGGGCGGTTCCTGTGCGAGCCTGACCCGGTGTTTCAGGCAAGGGCGGCTAGGCTACTATTAGCGCCGATACTATCGCGGCTGAAACCAGGCGGCGTCGTGTTCTGGCGCGAGGGCACGGACTATCACGAAGGGCGGGCTGCGATGCACGCCGAGGCCCTGGCGGAATGGTGCGGGGCTAGGCCGACGGCGGGGCGGTATGCGAAGGCGTGGGAGCTAACGGACATTGACGGCGTGGTGCTGGACGTGGCGCACAACGCGCCAGGGTTCGAGCGGTACAGGTCGGGTAGCCTGGACAAGCTACTGGGATTCGCGGCGGAGAATAGCGACTGGCTGGGCGGGACCGACTGCATCGTTCGCTCGCACCTCCACCTCGACTATTGGTGCGTCCAGCATGGGCTACAGGTGGCGGTCCATTGCCCGGCGTGGGAGCTGCAAACGCATTATGCCCAGAAGAGCCGTGCGCCGATGAGGATGCTGAGCCGGTGGATTGGGAGCGTGCTGCTGAACATAGACGCCGCATGGCGGGAGCGGAACCAGGCGGCGGTACAGGTGATACCGCTATTGTACGAGCATCCGAGGCCAGGGAGGGAAGAGGCATGACACCACGACCGGACTTTACCATGCAGGACTTGGAGGCGTTAGCCGCCGCGATGACAGACCACGACAACGCAGGCGGCGAGGGCGTGAGCGTGGCTGAGCTATGCGCGGCGCTCGGTTGGGGCGTCTCACGTGTGCGCGATAGGCTGCGAGACCTCCAGCGAGCGGGACGGCTGCGGCTATGCCAGCGCGTATCGCCGACGCTGAACGGGCGGCTGGTGAGGCAGGTAACGTATGCGCTAACTGCCGACGGCGAGGGGAATGTCGGCTAACATCCTGCTCATTCTAGCCACTGCAACCGCGCTGCGTTACGGCCTGGACGCGGGCCTGTTCACACGGCTCATAGCCGCAGAGAGCGCATGGCAGATAGACGCGGTGAGTCCGGCGGGGTGCGTCGGGCTAGGGCAAATAAACCAAAGTGCGTGGGACTGGTGGCCTGAGGATCCTTTCGATCCGATGCAGAACCTAGACAAAAGTGCGAACATCCTGCAATGGAATCTGGCCTATTGGAGCGGCGATACCGAGCGAGCGGTGGCGTCCTACGCGATGGGCCACGGCGCGGTCAAGCGGCTCATCACAGCGCACGGTGACGGGTGGCGAGACGCGCTGCCGGAGGCGGTGGCGCGATATGTACAACGGGTAACACGGGACAGGACAGAATACACAAGGAGGCGAGAATGTGCAAACTTTTATTGGACGCGGTAAGTGAGTCTGGCATCGGCGCGGTACTGGGATTCATCCTGAGCTACGTGGCCGAATGGGTGCCCGGCTTCGACCTGTGGCCGGCGCGGGTCAAGCGCATCGTCATCCTGGCGGCCTGTATGCTGATCGGCGTGGGCCTGTGGCTCTTGGGCTACGCGCTGGGCTGCGAGGATAGCCTGACCATCGAAGGCGCGTGGGCTGCGCTGGCGGCGGGATTTGCGGCCTTCAGCGCGTCTCAAGTTGCTCACGCCAGAAAACTGTAGACATCTAGCTGCGAGCCGTCACTCCCCCGGCGCGCTTGTGTGAACCCTGGCTCGTGTCCTCCCTCCCACGGGCCAGGGGGATATTTAGTTAACTAGTTCAGTATGCTTGACAAACTAGAAACTATGTGATATAATCAAGCTATAAAGGAAATGAGGAGGGATAAGATGAGCGAACAAGAAGAGATCACGAGCAAGATCACAAAGTACACCATGGCCAATGACGCGATTGACACTCAAATCGCCGGGTTGGACCTGACCACCATGTTCGGCCGGGTAACGAAAGTTGAGCTGTTCCAGGCTCACCAGGACAACGACATCCGCATCGCCAATCTGACCTGCAGGCTGGCGGGGCTGAAGCCAGCGGAGATGATGAGCGATGATGACACAGCGCACATGGACGCCTTCATGTCGAGCGAGGACGGGAGGGCGTACAGATGAGATACAACCTGAGCGGCAGCATGGCAGACCGGATCAGCTTCGACGAGGCGATCTCTCGCCAGATAGATAGCTACAGCAAAGAGGACGTTGACTATTTTCGCGCACTGACCGCAGACGAAGCAGCTGAGCAAGTGCTGGAGGCCAGCGCGGTTGAGTATGATGACCGTGAAGAGGCGCTAGCGCGGGTCAAGGCGCTGGTGACCGTGATCTGGACTTTATAATGAACAGCACCCCGCAAATCTTGACTGATCTTGACAAAGCTCTCGCACAAGCCCTCGCCGCCGGAGATGCGGCGGGGGCTGCTGCCATTCGTCAGCGCATCGCGTACTATGAGAATGGCGGCGAGCCTGAGCTCCGCCCGATACGCAACTGGGGCGGCAAGCGAGAGGGCGCTGGCCGCCCTGCGCTCTACCAGGAGCCGATGGTGGAATACACCGTTACGCTCCCGCCGGACATGGCCGACGCGCTGCGCGAGCTAGGCGGCGGCAACCTGTCGGCGGGAGTCCGCAAGCTGGCATCGGCGCTGCTGTGGGAGATGTAGCAGGAGCGGTCAACAGGCGAGGCTTTTTGACAACCCGGCGGTTGGTGGTATAATGAGGCTATGGATGCGATTGTAGGGCAGTCGCTCCGGCAATAGATCGGGAACCCGCCCGCCACCGCCAGGCCCTACCTGGTGATGGCGGGTGTTCCAGTTTAGGGAGGCCACGTCAAATGCGCGAGATCACGTTGGTTCACAACAAAGCAGTCGCTATCATAGATGATGAGGACTTTGAGCTGGTATCCCCATATCGCTGGTATCTCATGGGAACGTCTCCGAACTCTGATTATGTGATAGGTAGGCGACGGAAGCACCAGGAGCAAATCTTGATGCACCGCCTCATAATGAACGCGCCAGACCACCTAGAGGTAGACCACATAGATCATAACGGCCTAAACAATCGGCGCAGCAACTTGCGGCTTGTCACCAGAAGGCAGAATCGCATCCATTCTCGAAAACCTGCGGGATGCACGAGCCAGTACAAGGGCGTTGTCAAGCTGATACGGCGTAGCGGACTGATCAGATGGCAAGTTCAAGGCCGGATAGGGCGCAAGAATATGCACTTGGGCCTATTCGAATCTGAGATAGAGGCTGCCCATGCCTATGATGCTTGGGCTAGCGAGCGCTTTGGCGATTTGGCCGTCCTCAACTTTGCACCTTAAAGTTTGGCGTAGCCCCTTGACATTTGCCAGACGGCGTGTTATAATGGAAATATAAGCAGAGAGACAGGGAGGGATGAGATGGAATACACACACAGCACGTACAATGGAACGCCAGAGGACGAGATGCCAGAGATGTACAACCCCGGTTACCAGATGCACCCCGCCCCGTCGTGGTTTGACGGGGTAGACACCCGCGAGGGTTATGAGCGAGCCTGTGAGGCCTGCGGGGTACAGCCCCACACGGATCAGGAAATCAGCAGTCATGCGTATGGCCTATCATACGCAGAGTTCGCGAGCGAGGAATGGCGGGCGCTGTACCGCGACACCCGCGTCCTGTTCAAGATAGACGGCCTGAGGCTCAAAGGCATTGAGCGGGAGCGGAAAGCGGCCCTGGTTGCCAAGGCCGCCGCGAAAATGGCGGCGCAGAAAATGGTCCGCTGCGATTGTGGGCACACCGTACCCGCGTCAGAGGCGATGAGCGCCAGCCGAGGGACATCCTGCCCAGATTGTTACGACAGGATGAGTGAGTGAGACTGACGAGGAGGGACGCAATGAAAACGCAAATCGAGGTTATCAGCCACAGCGACAATCTGTTCAACGGCGACTGGGATGACATGGACCAGTACGACATTGACGCCAGCGCCGATGCCTATGCGGACCAGTTGCGCCAGGAGATCGTCCGCTGTTATCCCGACGCGGAGGTGACGGTCGAGGCGCGGTATAGCGCGGGTGAGGACCAGATCAACGTTACGCCCGGCGATGCCGAGGACTGGAAAACGTACAACGAGATCATAGGCTGGGTGAGCGAGCTGGGCAGCCAGGTCTACCAGGCCCAGGACTGGGTGAGGATGGCGCAACATGGATGAGCCTTGGACCGTGGTGCAAATCAGCAAGGCCCTGCACGTACGTGCGAAAGCCGAAGCGCGGCGGCAGCGGGTCTACATTAGCCGCCTGATCGATGAAGCGGTGCGAGAGTACCTGGTCAATCATGGCGAGGAGGCCGACCATGTGGCAACTTCTGACGCTAGGCAAGCACAGTCGGGGCCTGCGGTTCGCTAGTAGCAGGCCGCTGTACAAAGAGGAGTTCGAGCAGCTAGAGGAATGGAGGGCCGATGAGTTCAGCCAGAACAGCGTATGCACAGGATGCATAAAAGCCGAGTGGTGTAGCAGGCCGTGCCAGTTGTGGTACATGGCGCAACGAGGGAAATGAGAAGCCGCCCGGAGGCAACCGAGCGGCCCATAGAGAGGGGAGCGAAATGCTGTACAAGGTGCTGAATGAGGACGGCAAGTGTTACCACGGCGGTAAGGGCAAGTGGAGTCTGCCAATTCGCAATGCCGACGGCTCCTGGACGCCTGGCGAATGGATGCCAGCGGTCGAAGGCAAGCTTAAGCTGTGCGCTAACGGCTATCATGGTTGTAGAGACGAGCAGGTGTTGCAGTGGCTAGGCCCCGCTATTTATGAGATGGAAGGGCGAGGCGACCACCTGGACGGCAACGACAAAAGCGCCTATCGCGAGGCGCGGTTGCCGCGACGGATGAACTGGGACCGCAATGTAGCCGTAGCCTGGGCGTGCGATTGCGCGGAGCGCGTGCTGCCGATTTTCGAGGCGCAGTTCCCCGATGATAGGCGGCCACGGCAGGCCATAGAGATGGCGCGGCATGGCGATAAGGCCGCCGCATACACCGCCGCACGCGCCGCCGCATACGCCGCCGCAGACGTCGCCGCATACGCCGCCGCATACGCCGCCGCAGACGCCGCCGCATACGCCGCCGAGCGGCGCTGGCAATATGAGCGATTCTGCGAGTATCTGATAAAAGGATAGCCCGACGGGAGCGAGCCGCCGGG
>JBAZOP010000043.1 GCA_041648665.1 bacterium
CTCGATCTTCAGATCAAGGACAAGGGGCTGGCTGAGATCCCTGTTCACGTTGAGGCCGAAGTACGAGCCGCCGATGTTGTTGGCCAGATAGTAATTACCGGCGTCCGGCCCCTCGGTCGAATCCGTCACCGATGCGGCGCCCGATGTGAACCTCATCCACACCTTGGCCTTGGCCAGCGGAGCGCTCTCTGGAGCGCCGGCCGCGTTCCTGTCCTTGAGCAGGACCTTGACCGCGGCCTGCGAGCCGTTGTTCACCACTTCCTGCGCATAGGGCAGGTAGAAGAGGTTGGCCAGGAGCTGCGACAGTTTGAAGGAGTCGGCCGAATTCGAGTGGTCGTCATTATTGAGATCGCCAAGCTGGACCGGATCCACCGTGTCGTCCGGATTGCTGAATATGTACAGCGCGTCGTGGACGCTGACCTGGCCGTCCTTGTTGGCGTCGCCCCACATGTAGCCCGCGACCGCGTACGTATCCATGGGCAGAGGCTGACACACGAGCTGTATGCAGTAGAGACCTTCGTCGCACTCGCCCGCATGGTTCTCGCAGGACTCGCCCGCGGCCGGGTCTACGAAACCGCTGCCGGCCACTATGCTTATCGGATTCTCCGCGCTCGCCGCGGCGCAATCCTCCGGATCGGCTTCCGGAGTGGAGCAGATGCTCTCGCCGCCGTCGCCCACCAGCGATATAAGATCGCCGGTGATCTCTGCGGTGGCCTGGGCCTGCGCCGTGAAGGTCAGCTGCGCGACCTTCACGAGGCCGGCGGCCGGGGAAACGCATTCGCCGTAGCCGTTCACCTTGATCACGTCATCGCCGCCGATCTGGTTTATATTTATGTTGCCGGTCCCGACCAGCACCGAGCCGGAGCTGTACTGGAACACGCCGGTCGGATCGACCTTGAGCGTGAGGTCGAACGCGCAGAGATGCTCTGCGCCGGTGTTGATCCATATCCCCACCGGGACGGAATCGGCCGCATCGAGCGAGCGTATGAAGCGTCCGTCGGCCTGCGACGCGCCCGAGAACTCGCCCACGTCCGTGTCGCGGCGCGCGGGCGCAAGGTTCACCGCCAGCCTGAACGGATCGCTTTCGACGGCGCCGCCCGCTGCGGTGATCGCCACCGCCGCGTTGGCCTTGGCGCGCAGATTGCCGCCCGAGGAGACAATCGCCTCCGTGACCGGGTCGCCAGACTCGAGCATCGCTCCGATCGGCCTCGAATCCACCGTTGCTGACCCCGCGCTCACGTCCGCAGGCAGGCCTATCCGCGCGATCGACATGCCAAGCAAACCCGCGTACGTCTGCTGGCCGGCCTTCATCGCAAAGAAACGGCTCTGCTCGGCATCTTCCAGCCTCCCCAGGACCCTGAGGGTCCCGTTCGCCCCGCCCAGATCCGACCGCTGCGAGGAGAACGTGGCGTGGAACTTCTCGGTGCCGAACGCCCGACCCTCGAAGTCGGTCCCGAAGTGATTGGAGATGTTCGCGGAATCACCGAGGACAAAGAGCGAATTCATTTCCGCGCCCATGCCTGCGGTTATGCTATGTACGGACGTCTTCTCTTCATATGCCGACGCCGGCTGATCGACTACAGCCGTGATGCTTCCGTTTCCGGTCGGCGTTATCGGCCTGTATGCCTCGTCGAGCGCGCCGGTGACGCCGGCCATACCCACGGGCTCATCCGCCGTCATGGCGGACGACACGTTGGCCGTTATGTTCTTCCATATCTCCGTCTCGACCCAGGGGCTGCCGGAGAACTTCTTAAAGAGGCCCCATGCCTTCGCGCGGCCTCGCTCCATCCTGGCCGAATCCCCGCCTATCGCCTCGAAGCCCGCGTCGAACTTGCGCACCTCGGGCGGGATGTCGGCGTTGAACACCGGCTTGAACTCATCGGGGTAGTCGGCCGAAGGATCGAAGTCCTCGGTCGTGCGGACCGCCAACTCCTCTATGGAGCGTGCGCAGATCGCGAAACTCACCGGATCCGCCCCGCCGTACGTGACCGTCACCTTGTTGCAGCCGATGTTGCTGTTGCCCGAGATCCTCTGCGCCAGCGCGAGGGTGGGATTCACCGTCACAGCCAAAGGATCGCCGCTGATGACGACCGTCGCATCCGCGGTGACGTCCGCAGCGCCGCCGTCGCAAGTCTGCGGCGCGGAGCTGTAGAAGCAGCTCGTCACCGAGAAGGCGAGTTTGTCGGGGAGACCCAGGGCCGCCTTGGCCAGATCGGTCGAAGACCTGGCCATATCGAATACCGGCAGCGTCTCGCCCACGGGCGCAGGCACCGCCCCGCTTATCCCTGTGGCCAGAGCCACATCGTTCACGCCGCCCACGAGCACCTTGAGACGCTCCGTGCCGAAATTGCTGATCACGGTGGCGAGGCCTTCCTTGCCGAGATAGCCGGCCTTCACGTTCGCGCTCCCGCTCTTCACCGCCTGCACCTCGTAGAGAGAGGCGTTGAGCGTGAACGGCCCGTCCGCCGCAGGCTCCAGGGAAAGCGTCGCTTGGCCCGTAACGTCGGCGCGCTTGCCGCCCTCGTATATGGCCCACACGCTGACCGGGCCCTTCTGCTCCTTGACCATGAACGCATTGAAGAGCGATGCCTGGCCGCCTATCTCCTGAGACGACAGAGCGGGATTCGCCAAAGAGATGGAGCCCACGGCGCTGACCTCGATCCGCTCCAGCTCGACCGTGTCGATCGGAGACACGTTGATGTTGCCGAGCGCAACCGTGTCATAAGTTATCGCGGCCGTCGCCGAAGAGGCGAGCGATGGATCGACCGACACCCTGCAGCGGCCGTCTATCGTCATCTGAGGCAGGCTGGAGTTCACCTGCGCGCAGTCTATCCCGCGCGTGAAGTCGAACTCCCTGCCGTCCACGATCATTCCGATCTTCAGCTGCGTGCGCTGGTACTCCGTCGATCCCGCCACCTTGGCGAGAGTTGCAGCGGTAGCGCGATCGCCGTCGTATATGATGCCCAGATCGCCGGCGTTGAACCTCCAGCCGACCGCGGGCATCTGCATGTCAGCCGCCGTGACCGTGCCGCTCACCTTTGCGCTCACGCCTGACGGGATCGTGATCTTGCCGGCCGTGGCGGCAAAGCCCGACGCCGTCGCAGCACCGTAGGGAAGGGTCGAGGTGGTGCCGGAGTTTCCGCCGGCCTTCACGCTGACCTTGTACGCGGTGGCGAACGATTCAGGCTCGTCCGCCTCCGAAACCCAGTTGCGGTCCACGATCATGTGATGGTCGAGATAGCCGAAGGAACCGGACTCCGCGGCCTTGTCGAATATGGCGAGCTCGGTGTCCGTGGGTCCGTGCCCCGTGCTCACGATGGAGATCGGCGTCGGATCCGATGGATTGACCGGAATGGCGCTGGTGTTCCACAGGCTGACCACCCGCCCGTTCAGTCCGTATGCGCCCGCCACGGCAGCGGCCTTCACCCTGAGCTTGAGTTTGAGATATGCCACGTCCGCGCCGCCCGGCGTGCCATCCGCGCCGGTCTGGGCCTTGAACCTGGTCCAGCCGCCCGTCCCCGCGAGCACCACCGGCGTTCCGAAATTCGGCGCGATCGCCTGGAACGTATCCGCGACATATTCAAAGGGCGAGCTCTCCGTGAGGTCGAGCTCGAAGATTATCGTGCTGATATAGGGCGCGCCGTTCGAGTTCCCGCGCACCACTACCCAGAACTCCTCTCCCGGCGAACTCCCGCTTCCGGAGGCAAGCGGCCTGCGCGGCAGGTCGAGGAGCAGGTTGCCCGCAGGGACAGAGCCGTGACCCTGGTCCGCCACTACCTGCACCGGCGCCGTCTTCACCTCGACAGCGCCGCTCATGACCTTGAACGTCATGTCGCCCGGGCTCAGCTGCGTGTTTTCAAACGCATGCTCCGCGTACAGCACAGGGCCTGAGAAACCAAAGGGCGACTGGGTGAACGAAAGATCGTTCAGCTTGAAGGATATTCCGCTCGTCTGATAGATCGGCATCCCGGTGGAGTCGCGCAACATGGCGTAGGCAGAGAGTTTGCGGCCTGGTTCGGACTCTGAGGCAGGTACGCCCTCCCTCAAGTCCTGATACAGCGCAGAGCGCGCGAGCACGATCTTCGATTGGCCGGAATCGGCCGCCGCCGTGTTCGCCATAGCCTTCGTGACGACCAGGTTCGGATATAGATTTCCATCCCTGCCCACCACCCTGGACCTTATCTGAACCGAGTCCAGATCGACCCCGCCCATCAGGTGGCCGGTGTATTCTCCATCGAGGATGGAGAGATCGCCGCGCCAGAACGCCAGATCCTTCTCCAGGGGCGCGGTCTGGAATTCCACGTACGCGCCGTTGATGGGGCTCGGCTGGACGCAGTGATCGCCGACGCATATGCCTTCGCCGCATTCGGCGTCAGTCGTGCAGTTGCCCACGCACAGGCCGGACACGCACTCGGAAGTCGCGCTCTCCGGCATCCCGTCGTCGCAGGCCGCCCCGTCGGGTTTCGACTGCCATGCCAGATAATCTGCCGCAGCGTCGCAATACTGGCATGAGTTGTCCTCGGGGGAAGAATCTGCCGGACGGCACTCGCCGTCGATGAAGCACTGGCCAGAAGCGCACGAGGGTTCGCATTCGCCGCTTGTCGTGTTGCAGATCTCGCCCTCGCCGCACTGGGCGGTGTCCGCACATGGATCCACGCAGTTCCCATCATCGCAGACGAGCGGAGACGCACACGGGGCCTCCGGACATGACGAGGCTGTGCACTCGCTGCCGTTCCAGAACGGGGTCGGCTCCGCACATGCGCCGCAGGCACCGCCAATGCAGAACTCCCCTTCGGCCGGGCAGTCGAAGTCCGTCGCGCAGGATTCGCAGTCCGCAATCGGACCGTAATGGCATGCGGCCGTCAAACACACATCCATGGTGCAGCCGTTGCCGTCGTCGCAGTCGGCATCGACCGAGCACACCTCCGTGCAGAGGCTCGTAGGCTCATCACACGCATATCCCTCTGGGCAATCGGAATCCGCGTCGCATCCCCCTTCGGGCTGCGCCTGGCAGGCGCCGTCCACGCAGATGCCGTTCACCGGCGGCGTGCAGGAGCCTGTGACGTCAAACTCATAGCAGAGGTTGCTTACGCACTCGGTTGCCTTGCATACATTCGCCGGCTGAGCGCACGGGACCGAATCGCTGCATGCCGCACCGGTCGATTCGCCGCACTCGCCGCCGACGCACACGCCGTCGGCAGAGCACTCGGTCCCATTCGGGGCCGACACGTATACGCATATCCCTTCCGCGCACGAGCCCACGAGGCACTGCGACGGGTTGTCGAGGCCCTGGCACACGCTCGGGTCGCCCTCGCAGTTTATGGGCTGCTGGCAGAAGTCGTTGTAGCAGACCAGCCCATCGGGGCAGTCTTCGTTCGAGTCGCACGCAGGGCATACGCATGCCTCGTCTTCGCATTCCTGGTACTGGGCGCAGGCCGTGTCCGGACACTCATCCCCCTGTGCGAGCGCGGGGCAAACGCATTCGAGCGTCCCCTGGTTCACCACGAACGGAGGCTGACACGCATCCTCAGGCACGCAGTTCCCGTTCTGGATCACGTAGTCGGCCTGTTCGGGGCAGGGATCGCACGCGTCTCCCCATCCGTCGGAGTCGCCGTCCTCCTGTTTCTCGTTTTTATCGGCCGGGCAATTGTCGCACACGTCTCCCAAGCCGTCCTTGTCCACGTCGGACTGATCGTAGTTGGGATTGTTGGGACAGTTGTCGAATGACTCGTATGGAACGGCGAGGATTGGGCCGCCTTCAAAACCGGTCGAAATCCCCGTGGCTGCGCCGCCGACCGTCGCCCCACCCTCTTTGACAGGCGAGCTGCCGCCTCCTTCAGGGGCAGGCCCTGCGAATACCTTGGGCACGAAGATCTCGCCTACGTATGAAATTCCCCTCCATATCTCTTCCAAATATGACGTGGGCCCCTGCTGAATATTGAGATCAAGCTGCTGTTGCACGCCCTGTTGGGGCAGCGTCTGGACGCCGGGTTGAGTCTGCACCCCGGGTTGGGCCTGACTATCGGGTTGAGTCTGGGCATCGGTTTGAGGCTGCACGACCTGCTCGACGACTCCCGGGTCCCAGATCGGCGGCTTGGTCTTCCAGTCGGGCGTCTGGGGTTTGCTCAGCGGGCCGAAGTCGCCGCGGCCGTCGCCGTCCGCATCGCCTTGATTGGGATTAGCGACATGAGGCCAGTTGTCGAGATTGTCCGGTATCAAATCGCTGTCAAAATCACCCCACTGGGCAACGACGCCTGTCGGCGGAGCCGGCCTCTTTGCGCAGTCCAGATACAGAGTCCCATCCACCGTGCTGACAACAGGGGAGACAGCCGGATCGCAGAGCTGGCACAGATCGCCCACGCCGGAGCCGGCCACGATCTCTTCGCCATCGGCATCCTTGTCCGCCTGATCCCCGTTTGGGATCTGCGGGCAGTTGTCATAGCAGCAGTTGGTTTTCTTAGTCCCGGTGCAGGTCTCCTCTGAAAGGCCAGGATATCCGCAGCGGTTGGCGATCGGCGGGATCAAGGACGTGATGACCGGGAGGCCGGTCTCCGCATCGGTGATCGAATTCAGTTCCTTGTCCTTGACCGTATCGTTGTCCGCGTCCGTATCGCAGGCATCGCCTATGCCGTCGCCGTCAGTGTCCGCTTGGCCCGGGTTATATGTGTACGGACAGTTGTCGAAGCAGCCCTTGTCCTTCAAGAAATGCGCCAGCTCCCCGCCCTCATCCACCGGAGTGGGCGCCTTGGGAGTCAGCGAAAAATCGCCCGGCAACTGAGGCTGCGAACCGCCGGATTCGACCGGGGTCGGGGCTGCGAGAAGCCCGAGCAGAGACATCTGCGGGCCCTGCAGGATTACCCCCTGCTGGGGCTGCACAGGCGCAACCTGCGGTATAGCCGGCGCATCGCCCTGCTGCCCGCCTTCATCCTGCGGTGCGAGCTGCGTTCCCTGCTGCACGGCGCCCCGGCCGTCCTCGGGCTCGACCTCCACTTCACGCTGTTTTTTGTCGCTCGTCTCGCCCTGCTGCTCGCCCACGAAAGTCATGCCTTCCAAAGCAGGAGTGGAGACCTCGAACTGTGCTTTGAAGCTGTCCGGCACTATGCATTTACCCTTTGCAGTGCAGTGCAGGATGGTCTGACGGCGCGGGAAGAGCTCCGTGTCGGTCGCCGTGTCGGGATCGCAATCAGTCACAGAGCAGTATTTGGTGAGAACGGGCCAGCGCGGCTTTTTGTAATAAGCGTTGGCCTTCTTTTCGCTCGGGCAGTTAGCGGACGCCATGTCGCAATGCACCATCGCGCCGTTGCAGAGCGGCGCGCCGAGGAAGGGCGGCGTAATGATGCCGTCCTCGTCAGGATCGGGGAAAAGCGATGCGTCCGGGATCTTCCCCACTTCCACGCCGGGCTTGCTGATGCCGATGTCGATCTCGCCCCCACCGCCGGCGTACGGAGTGGGTTCTTCCTTCGGCGCAACGGCCGCGCCGACCACAGCTGGGGCTGTGGCAAGAGTATCGACCTTGGCCGTGGTCACAGCACCCGCGCCGACCGCGTCCGAAGTTGTAGCGAGAGTATCGACCTTGGCCGTGGTCACAGCGCCCGCGCCGAGCGCAGCCTCCGAGGTAGGCTCGCCCTGCTGCAGCAGCTCCGCACCTCCGACCACTGCGACATCCTCCGGGATCTTGACCTGTTCAGCAGGGATCTGAAGCTGTGGACCCTGCGGGGTCGCCGCTGCGCCCTGAACAACGGTGCTTGGCGCCTGCGGCGGGGCAACGGCAGCGGGCTGCTGCACGATCACTGCCCGGCTTGTCTGAGTCGGCTCAACCGGTTGCACGACAGCCGCCATCTTGTCTGTCTGCGCGGGCTCTACGACAGCGAGCGCCGAGACGCCTGCCGCCTGTTCGGAGAGCTCTATGGACGCGCGCGTCGGGATCGCCTGCGTGATATCGAAATCGGCCAGCTCTATCCTGTATTGCCCGTTCTTGAACGTGAACGAGAGCGGGATCGGAGTCAGCGGTTTATCCTGTTTCTTCGCATCGATCGCAGCGGCAAGCCCCGACACTGCGGCGACGTATGCGCTGCAGCCCGCGCCCGACAAGTTGGCAGAACAGAGGATCTCGCCCGGCACGATGCCTTCCACCTCCAGCGTGTTGAAGTCGGTCGACGGGACCACCACACCATCAGGCGGCTTGATCGTGTATGCGATGGAGAATTGCACGATATCGCGGCTGCGATCCCCCGCCACCACGGTGAGACCAAGAGGTTCGACATTAGCGACCACAGCCGGGATGCCCACGATCTCCT
Organism: bacterium; assembly: GCA_041648665.1. Taxonomy (NCBI): domain Bacteria; species bacterium. The sequence continues at coordinate 8,298 of JBAZOP010000043.1, forward strand.
TCTGCTCCGGACTAACCTGCGGTTGAACCGCAAGTTCCGGTTGAGCTGTGACCTCCGGTTGAACTGTGACCTGCGGCTGAGCTGTGACCTCAGGCTGCGCTGTAGCCCGCGGCTGAACTGTGACCTGCGGCTGAACCGTGACCTGCGGCTGAACCGTGACCTGCGGCTGAACCGTGACCTGCGGCTGAACCGTGACCTGCGGCTCTGCTGTGACCTGAGGTTTCACCGGCACAACTGTCCGCAAACCAACCTGCGCAAACAGGGGACTGAAATCGAACAGCGAGGCGGCCAGGTTTGTCGCAGCAAGGACAGCGACGCACACGAGCGCCGGGCGCACGAAACGATTATTGAGATGCGCTTTGATCTTCATGACAGATGCCTCCGATTGAAAAAAAGGCAGAGAATACGACACCGCATAAGGAGCAATATTCGTACCATTATTCAGGGTCGATTTAAACAAATTTATTCGTGTTTAAGCATAGTTAGGCGATTTTAAGGTGTGTCGTATAACTAATTAGAAACACTGGGAAAAAGTAAAACAAAGTCCCCCCTCATCGCCATAGCCCGGCTGAGCGAAAGACAGTCCGGAAAATTCATTATGAGAAAACGTCAATACATTGACGAAGCTGCGAATATGGACAAAGGCGACCCCCTCTGTTATAGGGCGCGCATGCCATCCCAGAATCAGATGAGTTATATCGCGGTCGACGGACCGATCGGCGCGGGCAAGACCACGCTGGCAAAGATGCTATCCGAGGATATCGGCGCTCACCTCTGCCTCGAACCGGCTGAGAAGAACCCGTTCCTCGCCGAATTCTACAAGGACCGCCAGCGCAACGCGTTCAAGACCCAGATATTCTTCCTCCTCAACCGCTACCAGCAGCAGCTGGAGCTTCGCCAGCGCGACCTCTTCGCGCGCGAGCTCATATGCGACTACACCTTCGCAAAGGATCTGATCTTCGCGAAGGTGAACTTGAGCGAGGAAGAGCTGAAGCTCTACAATACGATATTCAACCTGCTGCGCGAACGGCTGCCCAAGCCGGATCTCGTGATCTACATGAAGGCCGACTCGAGCGTGCTGCTCTCGAGGATCAAAAAGCGCGGGGTGGATTACGAGCGCCCGATATCGCAGGAATACCTCGAACAGCTGACCGAGAGCTACAGCCGGTATTTCCTGGACTACGACGAGACTCCGCTATTGGTGGTGGACACGAGCCGGCAGAACTATCTGGAGAACGCCGAGGACTTCCAGAACATCAAGCGCGCGATCCTCTCGCACAAAGGCGGGACCGTGCATCTGATCGCAAGATCGTAGGTGAAACATTCCATGGCAAAAATTCGTATAACCGACATCGCGAAGAAATACCGCGCAGGCGAGAAGATCACGATGCTCACCGCCTACGACGCCACCGTGGCGAGGGTCGTGGACGAAGCGGGGATCGACATGATCCTCGTGGGCGACTCGCTCGGCATGGTGGTGCAGGGTCACGAAAGCACGATACCGGTGACGCTGGACGAGGTGATATACCACACCCGCTGCGCCGTGCGAGGCGCAGGCCGCGCCCTGGTGGTGGCCGACCTGCCCTTCATGAGCTACCAGGCCTCCAAGACGCAGGCGCTGCTCGCGGCGGGCCGTGCCATGAAGGAGGGTGCGGCGGGCGCGGTGAAGCTGGAAGGCGGTCTGGAGATGGCGGAGGCGGTCTCTCTCATGACCGCGGCCGGCATCCCGGTGATGGCGCACATAGGCCTCAGGCCTCAGCGCATCCACGCGATGGGCGGCTACAAGATCCAGGGCAAGACAGAGGGGGAGGCCGCGCTGCTCATAGAGGAAGCCCGCGCGTTCGAACGCGCGGGCGCGTTCTCGCTCGTGCTCGAAGGCGTGGCGATCGAAACCGCGCGCGAGATCACCGAGGCGGTGAACATCCCCACCATCGGCATCGGGTGCGGGCCTCACTGCTCAGGGCAGGTGCTCGTGATCTACGACATGCTGGGCCTCAACCCCACGTTCAGCCCCGCGTTCCTCAAGGTCTACGCGGACGGTCACCGCATGATCACCTCCGCCGTAAAGGACTACATCGACGAAGTGAAGGCCGGCCGCTTCCCTACGGAGGGGCACGGGTTCAAGAGAAATCGGCAACAATGAAGTCATTCCACACAGCGAGCGATATGCGCTCATGGTCGCGGCAGGAGAAGGCGGCCGGACGCCGGGTCGCGTTCGTGCCCACGATGGGCGCTCTGCACGAAGGCCATCTCTCGCTCATGCGCGAGGGAAAACGCCGAGCCCCCAGCCTCGCGGTCTCCATATACGTTAACCCCACCCAGTTCGGCCCGAACGAGGACTTCGGCAAATATCCCCGCGAGCTCAAGAGCGACCTGACGAAATGCGAGTCGACCGGCGTCGATGCGGTGTTTCTGCCGACGGACGGAGAGATGTATCCCGACGGATTCCAGACCTTCGTTACGGTCGAGGAGGTGACGAAGAACCTCTGCGGCGCCTCCAGACCCGAACATTTCAGAGGGGTCGCGACCGTGGTGGCTAAACTCTTCAACATCGTAGAGCCGGACGTCGCGCTCTTCGGCGAGAAGGACTTTCAGCAGCTGGTGGTCATACGCAGGATGGCGCAAGACCTCCGCATCCCCGTCGAGATAGCCGGCTGCCCCATCGTGCGCGAGCCCGACGGCCTGGCCATGAGCTCGCGCAACAAGTACCTCTCCCCTGCGGAGCGCATGAGCGCGCTCTCGCTCCACTGTTCGCTCGGTGCGGCGGTTGAGATGGCGAAGTCCGGCGAAAGCTCCGCGGAGAGGATCATATCGAAAGTCCGCGAAACGATCGAATGCGACGGCGGCGTCCGCATCGACTACGCGAAGATCGTGGACTCCGAGACGATGGAGGACGTGGTCGAGATAAAGCGCCCCGCGCTGCTGGCCCTGGCCGCCTTCGTCGGCCGGACGCGACTGATAGACAACGTTCTCCTCCCGTGAGGCCATATGAATATCCGCTCGTCGATCCCGATTTTGATCGCCGCTATCCTGCTTTCAGCGGCCGATTGCAACGCCGCCCCTGCGCCGGCCGTCAACCTCGCCGTCCTTCCGGAGGACGGCGCGACGCAGATCATCAAAATCATCTCCGAAGCGAGCTCCGGCATCGACTTCGTGGCGCACCGCTTCGAAGAGGGACCAATAGCCGACGCGCTGGCGGCTGCCGCCGCGCGAGGCGTGCGCGTGCGGGTGATGCTGGACAAGGGATCGGAAAACGGGGCGGATACAAATGCGTCCGTGGAGAGGAGGCTCAAGGCGGCTCACGTCTTCACCTCCTGGACCAACCCGAAGTTCATATCGACCATGGCCCGCGCGATAATCGCGGACAAGTCGAAGGCGCTGGTGCTCACCTTCGACCCGGTGCAGGAGAATTTCTCCGGTGCCAGGGGATTCGCCGTGCTGATCAGGGACCCCATAGACGTCTCGGACCTCTCGTGGACTTACGAGGCGGACTGGTCACGCGTGCTCGTGAAACGAAAACAGAGCTCGCTGGCGTGGGAGCCGGACGGGGCGAAGGCGAAGCTCTTCGACATCATCCACGGCGCCACGGCGTCGATCGACATCTACGCCGACGACGTGAAGGACCCCGAGATCGAGGAGTCGCTGGCCCAGGCGGTCAAACGGGGCGTCATCGTGCGGCTGCTCGCAGGCAGCAGCGCCGTGTGCTCCAGCGCGGGCCTCACGAGGCTCACCATGGACGGGGTGACGGTCAGATGCATGCCGAAGCTCACCCTTGCCGCAAGGGCGATAATAGCGGACGACGGACGCGGCTCGCATCTCGCGATGCTGGGCATATCGAGGCTCGAGTCGAAGCGCAGCAGTCAGACGCGCGGACTCGGCGTCGTAGTATCGGACGAGAAAAGGCTCGGCCGCCTCAGAGAGACGTTTTTACGGGACTGGAACGGCGCGAAGTAGTCCCCTTCACCAGAAGCGATATTCCTTCGTGGTGCTCGCCACCCACGGCTTCTCCTTGTCATAGGAGTAGGGGTTCCCGAACGGATCGACGATCTCCCCCTTCTCATTGACCCTGATGCTGGCGAGATTCACGAAACCCTGCTTCTTAGAATCTCCGGGGAGGACATACTTGGACCTGCAGAGTTTCACCAGGTTGTCCGGTTTCTTTTGCTCCATCATCGTATAGAGCGCGACTCCATTGCGCAGCATCCTGAGCTCTCCGGTGAGCTGTTTCTGCTTCGCGACGTTCCTCTCCTGCAGGAAGCTGTTCAGCAGGAAGGAGAACGTCACCACGAACACGACGATCAGTATCACCACTTCCAGAGCACCCCTTTTCGAACTCTTGATATCCATGCTTGCTCCTTTCTCACAGATGTTATTTGATCAACCTGTCATATAGGGAAAAAACGATCTCGATGAGTATCAGCAATATGATCATCCACTCGAGCGAGTTCGCTGTCCGGTTCTGCAGGAGGTCCGCGATGAGCTCCAGGTTTTCCTGAACCATGCGCAGCTTGTAGTCGATCGTCTTGTAGCGCTCCCTGATCTCCAGCATCTCGAATGCGCCGCGATAGAGGCTGTCCAGGGTCTGGTCGTTCCAGGTCTCCTCGGGTTTGTCGAGCAGATAGAGCGACGCCACGAGATCCTGCTTGATGGTTATGCACTTGCCGATGAAGCGCTTGATGCTGCGGCCGGTGCGAACCAGCCTGCCGTGCTTTTTCAGCGTCCGGCCGATCTCGGTGGCCTCGCCCACCATCTGGTCGACCTTGATCTCGAAGTGCTCGAGCGCCATGGACTGCGCCAGCGCCAGCGCCAGTATGTCGATGCGGTCGACGGAGAGTTTGTCCAGGATCGCGCGCTCGAAGCCGACCGAGCAGACCGCCCCGCGCCTGTGCTCCACCGCGAAGTCCTCGCTCGTCAAGAGCTCCGGCCCGTAGCCCATGATCGTCTTGATGCGCTCGATCACGTCCGCGCGGCGCTCAGGGGTGACGTTGAAGAAGATCACGGCGCCGAATCGATAGACGAAAAAGAAGCTGTCGTCGGCGTCCCTGTACACGAGCCTGTTGGCGGACTGGAGCAGGGTCTGCTTTTCGAAGAGGCGATCCAAGTCCTTGAGCTTGAGCGTCTCGGTCAGGTGATAGCCGTGAAAGATGTAGGTGCCCTGCTGGTTCTTGCCCCCGTCCATGGCCCAGGACAATACAACCCGCAGGGGCCGCACGCAAGTGCCTAAAGCGGCCAGTTTTTCTTTGTCTTTTACGGACATTGCGGGTACTTTTTCGCGCGTCTGCAAAGGAGGGGCGGATGAAACTTTCCGAGAGGGGCGCGATCAGATCGGCGATAGCGGACGGGGGCTTCGGCCTTTATCCGGCGGGCAGGCTGATGGATTCGATAAAGGCGGGGCTCTCGGGCGACGACCTGCGCGGCGACTTCGACCCCTCGGCCACCGCGGAAAAGGTCCTCCGCGCGCAGGGCCCGGGGGAGCCCCAGGCCAGGGCCGTCTTCGAGCAGGACATTTCCCTCCTCGTGGAGAGGCTTCGGACGATGAATCCGGAGTACGACATCGACTCGGTCTTCGACAGGATGCAGGCGGAGGCGCCCGCCCTCGCGAAGCGCTACTATGGGATCGCCTCATTCGACGCCCCCAGGCCGCGCGTGCTCGAGTACTTCTTCGAGGGCATCAACGACATGTACAAGGACGGCGACTGGTTCGCCTTCAACGTGAACAGGGCCGAGTCCGCGGAGATGAACGTACCGATCGGCACCTACTTCAAGCGCGACCAGGTCTCTCCGGGGCAGCCGGAGTTCGTGGCCATGCACGAGGTCAACCACGCAATGCAGGACATAGCCGCATCGCCGGATGGCTTTCACCACTACGTGCCGTGGTTCGACGAAGGGCTCGCGGATTCATTCGGCAGGATGATGCTCTTCCGTGTGACGAAGGACGAGTCGCTGATAGCCAAGGTCAAGCGCTTCCGCACCGAGGTGGAGGCCGACGACCCGCGCAAGGCGGCGTACCACTACGCGGACCAGATCGCATCTATGATGCTCATCCGCGGAAGGCTGCCGTTCGTCAAGGCGCTGATGCGCGCCCGCAAACGTGATCCGTTCTCCATCGACTGGAGCGGGCTGGGCGATCGGATCATGGCCGGGATCGACCCGCACGTGGCGCTGATCAACGCGTATCGCGGGTCCAAGCCGGAACAGTTCTCGAAAAAATTCGAGAGGGAGGAGACCGCTTTCAGAAAGGAATCGGATCTCGACGCGATCGATCTGCGGGTGCTGGCCATGTTCCTCGCCAGCGAGAGGCCGGCCTGTCTCTCGGCCTCCGAATACCGCGCCGCGCTCTGGCTGGCAGACGAGATAGCACGGAAACCGAACCCCCACAGGGTCGTGATAGACCGCGAAAAGAAGGATGAGGAGGGATCGGAGATAACCCTGGGGCCTATCCTGAAATCAGCGTCTATCGTGACGGACGAGGCACTGAAGAAGGACCATTCGCTGGAGGCGAGGATAGCGATCAGGGATGCGGACGTGCCGGAGGAGCACAAGGCCGGCGTGGCGGAGCTGGCGGCAAAATACATGATCACCAAGCGGATCGTCGGCGAGGAGCTCGTGTACCAGCCCTACGGCGGCGGCCTCCCCTATCGCCTCGGCACCGGCGAAATCCGGTGCACGTATTGAAATGTCCTCCTGGGCTTAATACTCATCAGACGGAGAGGATCGGGACATCCTTCCTTCGCTCCCCGGCACTTCGCTACGCTACTCGTCGCGAAATCTTCTTTGCTTCTTTTCGGCTTAAGTGTCTTCCGCTTGTCAGCCCTTAAGCCTTAGAAGCAATGGAAGATTTCGCTTCCTCATACGCTCCGCTCCGTAGACGCCTCCAAAGTCGCTCAGGCAAGGACATCCCGATCTTCTCCGTCAAATCGGCACGCCGTACCTCTCTCCGGCCTTCTCTTTCTACTATTGTCGCGCGAGGGGAAAAGGGGTAGGGTTAGAGTTAAGTGTCGTGTCCCAGATTTTCTCGGGTTACAGGTGAGAAAAGGTCGGTGTGGAACTACAATCTGTTTTGTATCGATTTACCAAAATTGAAGGCTAAGCTATATGCCACAAATTCCTGATTATTCAGCTACTCAAGTGGTGGTGAGGAATGTTAAACGAAAGGAAATCGACTGTCCTAATTGTAATAAACCTTTGATTTTGGGCGCAGCAGGTTGGGGTACCACTCTGACATGTCCTGAGTGCAACCAGAAAACCTACAATCCCGTATATGAAAAATGGTGGCATAGACCTAGGAATTTTATTGGCACCTTAATTTTGGGTATTATTGCTAGCCTCATTGCAGGGATAATTCTGCAATCTAGCTTTAAATGGGGAGGTTGAATGAGTATTAAAATAGCGGGAATTGATATCACATTAGCAGTAGTAAACCTAGAAGTGCAGTTGAAGACTACTCAAAATATTCTTACTTGGCTTATGGCGAACAATGGCGATAGGCTCACACTTCCGTCAAGTGACATACTTAAGGAGATAAGGAAAACCTCTCTAGAAACGATTCAAAAAAAATACCCTGATGCCGGTATTAAAGAAATAAATAATGCGACTAAAGACTAACTCCCCGGATCACCGTTTGCCATTTGACACCTCGGGCATTGTTCATCTTGAAAAAGGGGATGTTGATGAATTCACAAGTGGTAAATACAGTTCGTATTAATGTCGATTCTTTAGTAGGGAATCTGCAGGTTAATTTACAGCATTTATTTGATCTTGTACATTTTAGTAATGTCGCCAGTTCATCCGCTCAAGAAGCAGAATATAATGCTTCTTCCTTTTTTCAATGTTTTATGCCTGCACAAAACCAGAGATTAGGCTTTGCAGAAGTCAAAGCGAAATTTGCCCAATGGTGTATGATAACAAGTTTTGAAGATGCGATTAATTATATACATCATCTTCTCGATGAAGCGTTCACAGTGTGTGAAATATTGAAATCTCGTCAAGTCGATAGTTTGAGTACAAGATTATTTATGCGGATACTTAACAAATTAAGACCAGATTTTCATACTTTCGGCTTGCCCAAAAAGTTAGAGCGTTTAAGAGATGGGTACGGGGTTAATTCTGCAATGGAAGAACATATCTTGAGTTTTAATAGGGTGAGGAACTGCCTCGTGCATCGCCTAGGAATTGTAGGCGCTCAAGATGTTCGGGCAGGCAGCACTTTAGTTGCTAAATTTAGACAAATGCAATTCGTTGCAACAAATCCCACTCAAGATCAAGAAATAATAATAGATGGTCCTATCACACTTTATGATGGATGGACCATTGGAGTGAGATTCATTGATGACCAAAAAGAATTCCGACTCGGCGAACGTATTATTTTTACAGAAAAGGAACATTTCTCGGCAATATTTACATTTTTTTTGTTTGGGCAAACGTTGAGGAATTCAATCTGTAACATATTTCAAAACCATCAGACGGAGCAAGTTTAGGAAAAATGATATCGCGGAATTCCGGGGACACGAGACTTAATTAACCAGCAATTACCCCATGCTATTATCCACATTGGCGTTGAGTGCCGCGTGACGGAGAGGGGCGGGATGTCCTTGCCTGAGCGACTTTGGAGGCGTCTACGGAGCGGAGCGTATGAGGAAGCGAAATCTTCCATTGCTTCTAAGGTTTAAGGGCTGACAAGCGGAAGACACTTAAACCGAAAAGAAGCAAAAAAGATTTCGCGACGAGTAGCGGAGCGAAGTGCCGGGGAGCGAAGGAAGGATATCCCGACCCTCTCCGTCTGCATAACCCCATCGTGCGAACGGAGCTCCCGCCACATCATACGCCTTCAGGCGCAGCCCACTGCCCAGAATCGCTGCACCAGTGCTGCGAATCGCTGCAGCCCACTCAATCCTCAATCTTCTAACTAGTTGATAACAAACGATGAGGGCGTGCGCCGATCTCGGCACGATCATTGCTATACCTATATCCCGGATCATCTTGAGGAATTACCAATAGTGGTAACAAACCGTTTGCTTTACCAAATAAGGTAATATACAATATGTTCGATGAAGCGGCACAGTGGTTCATTGTGGAGCACAAGACGAGGGCAACAAGGGTCGTCGAGAGGGCGCCCAGACAGGTGCAGGAAAAATATGAGTTCTGGAAGGAACTGATGCAGTGTCAAGGGCCCGAGGCGGTCCGAAAACTTCCCGGGTTCCGCGATCATCCCCTCAAGGGCTGGTGGCGAAGCTGCAGATCGTCGTCTCTGAATGATCAGTATCGGGTGATGTACCGTATCGATGTCGAGAATGCGACGATCCACGTGGAGAAGATAGGGCCACATAATTATTGAGCGGAGGGCGCGATGGCGCGGTCAAAATCAGATTATATACCTGCAAAGCAACTGGTGCGCCTTGCAGCAGGGGACATCGTACGGATCGCCTGTGAAATGCTGGGGATTACCCAGGCCGAGCTTGCGCGTAAAGCCGGAATGCATGCCCCACACCTGAGCGACATCATAAGCGGCAAGAGAAAGATCGGCAGGGCCGTCGCCGTGCGCCTGGCAAACGTACTGCAAATACCGCCCGAGCATATCCTTTTTGTCGGTCATACGCCGCGCGATGGAGCCGACGTCGAAGCACTCTACAGTAAAATGGAATCGTCGTTCGCAAGGCGCAACGGTTTCCTCCGCGATGCACTCAAGACGTTGAAGGAGGCCCAGAGTCAAAAGGACAAGGAATGCATCGCCGCCATGAAGCATGCGATGCACTTTATCAGTCTGGCGATAGAGGCCAATCCCACAGGAGAGCTCTCTTCTTTCATCCGGGACAGAAAAGAAAACACCGAAAGGCGCGCCTCAAGGATAAAAAAATAATCTTTGGTCATTGGGATTTGGAATTTGGCGCTTGATTCAAAGTAAACGTGTACTCGTGCCGCTTCTTCGCCTTTGCCGCAGGATCTGACTGCTTGTCGGGCGCCACGCCCCACACCGAATAGACGATCTTGTTCCCCTGCGTCGCGAACCTCCAGAAGTAGCGGCTGTCCGCGTCCGCGTCGCATTTGCCGTCCTTGCAGTCTATGTAGTAGCCCTCCACGCCCTTTCGCACCTCGAGCGTTGCGCCGTACTCCTTGGCCTTCTTCCCGTCTTTATAATATTCTTTCTGCACGATCCTGTTCCCGGTGAGCTCCCACTCCTCGCTCAGGCCGGCCCCCGGCGAAGAGAGCTTGAGCACGCACATCTCACCCGATTTCGTCACTGCGAGAGTTGCCGGGAAACCCGAGAGCTCCTTTGTCACGGACCAGGTCTTCCCCGAATAGGCTCCCGGAGTGCATTCCCATGCCGAGGCGATCGAAGAGACGAAGGAAATCACCGTCGCAAGCGCCGCCACGATCAAAAGTCTTTTTGCGTTCATCGGACCTCTCCTCAGCGCTCATCCTTGTTTGGAAGCGAGCCCATCGTGAACTCGTCGCGCAGCACGCCCTCTTTGTCCACCACCTTCGCGCGTATGAGCGTGTCGTCGATGTTCACCAGTATGAAGTGGTGGAAACCGTGATACAGAGGCGAGCCTGCGCCGGCGCCGATGACATAGCGCACCCCGTCCTTGTCCATCCGTCTGTAGCCGTGCTCGTGGCCGTGAAACACGATCTCGACCTTCTTCTCCACGAAGAGGCGGTGGAGTTCGTCCCTCTCCGCAGGATGGCGGTCGAGCGACTCCTTCTCGTGGAACGCGCCCTTCCACATGAAGAGCGGGTGGTGGACGAACACGAACTGGTGCTCGTATTTCCCCGGGTCGAGCGTCCTTCTGAGCCAGCCGAGCTGCTCCCCTGTTATCATCCTGTCGCTCTTCGGCTCGACGCTGTCGAGCACCACGAAGAGATCGTCTCCCACGGTGAAGCTGTAGTGAGTCTCCAGGCCGGGCAGATCCACATGCTTGCGCCAGAACTCCTCGCTCCTCTCATCCTCTATGTCGTGATTTCCCGGAACAAGATAAAATGGGACCTCTATGGGCGCCGACAACTTGAGGAAGTTGTTCCAATGATCCTCGTTTCGCATCTTGGGGAGTATGTCCCCGCCGAACACCACGAAGTCGGGGTTCCTCTTGACCAAAGCATTCACGATCTTCGAATAGACTCGGTCGCCGGAACGGCTGTCGCTTATGAATACAAAGCTGTACTTCTCGCCCAGAGAAAGCCTCGCAGGGGCCGACCCCGCAGCCCAGGCTTGCACCGAGACCATGACGATTGCGATGACGGCGAATACGGCTGCACTGCCCTTCATAGCCCCTCCTCCGCAACCCTTATCAGATGCCGAAAGTCGTTGCAAAGGACATAGTCCGTGCTAATTTCCCCTCCAAGTTACGAAAGGGGGAGCTCATATGCGCATGAAATCTTTGACAGCGGTGGTGATAGCGCTGGCCCTGGCAACCGCATTCTCGTGCACGATGAGAAAAGGGGAGCTGGGAACCGAGAAAAATCCGGTCAGGTTCTATTTCATGCCCCTCAAGGGCGAGGAGGCGTTCAAGGCCGCCGCCCCGGTCATCGAGAAGTACCTCACCGAGCATACCGGCCTTGTCGTCCGCGCTGAGGATTCCGACGATTTCATCACCATCATCAAGGCGCTGGGCCAGAAAAAAGCGGACATGGCCTTCATGAACACCCTGGGCTACGTACTCGCGCACGACTGGACCAAAGCGGAGGCGGAGCTCAAGTACCTCTACGGCGACGTCTACAGCACCTACAGGGGCGAGATCCTCGCCCGCGTCGATGGCGGCATCGAGTCCGTCTCCGACCTGAACGGGAAGAGCATAGCCTTTGCCGACGCATACTCCGCAGGGGGCTACATCTACCCCATGAAGCTCCTCAAGGACAACGGCGTCGCCCCGGGCAAGATCGTCTTTGCGAAGGGCCACAAGAACGCGGTCCAGATGCTCTACGACGGCAAGGTGGACGCGGCCGCGACATATCACACGCAGCCCTCTTCCGCCGGCCTCATGCGCGACTCGAGGACCGAGATCGCGAAGGAGCACCCGGACGTGATCTCCAAAATAAAGATAGTCGCGCTCACGGACGAGATACCCAACGGCCCGATCGCCACGCGCAACGGGCTTCCGCCGGAGATCAGGCAAAAGCTCACCGCGGCGCTCAAGGACTTCGCGCGCACGCCCGAGGGCAGGAAGACCCTCTTCGAACTGTACAACATGACCGGCTTCACCGCTTCGGAGGACTCGGATTACGACGGAGTCCGCAAGGCGCTGGATGAGCTAGGGAAGAGCGTGCAGGAAGTGGTGCCTGGCGGGATCTCGTTCTACAAGACCTATATCGTGCCTGGGTTGGAATAAAAATTCTTTCGCGGAGGATAAATGCCCGAACAAAAATCCATCGCACAAATACCCGAGCAGAAATCCATCGTACAGAGACTGGCCGGGTTCGGCATCGCGGCGCTATGCTTCGGATACTTCGCCTCCTACATCCCCTACTCCATGATGACCAAGATGATCACCAAGGGGCTGTGCTGCAACTTGGGAGGCAAGGGGCTCACCGGCTTCGAGATCCAGCCGATCGCGGTCCTCGGAAGCTTAGTCGCGATGTACGCCTTCATCACCGCGATGCGCTGGTGGAAACACTGCACTCACTCCAGGATATTCGGGCTCAACATCCCCAGGCCGCAGTGGTTCACGTTCCTCTCGGGCATATGCACCGCGGGTCAGATAATCACCACCACTCTCGCCTACACGTTCAGCGGCATAAGCATCGTCTTCGCCATGCTCCTCATGCGGGGAGGCGTGCTCATCATGGCCCCGATCGTGGACATGGTAGCCCGCAAGAGGCGACGCCACATCTACTGGCCGTCGTGGGTGGCCGCCGGTCTCTCGCTGGCGGCGCTGATCGTCGCCTTCGCAGGCAAGGCCGGCACCGCCATGACACTCGTCGCAGCGATCGATATCGCGCTCTATCTCGCGGGCTACTTCTTCCGCCTCTTCATCATGAGCAATTACGCCAAGGGCACGGACGCGGAGGAGCGAAAGCGCTACTTCGCGGAGGAACAGCTCGTGGCGAACCCGCTCCTCCTCCTGGCGCTGCTCGCTGCCGGGCTCTACGGCTCCCACATAGGAGGCACAGGCTTCTTATCCGAGATATGGCGGGGCTTCGTCGAGATACCGTGGCAGGGCTACTTCCTTTTCATATTCATGCTCGGGGTATTCTCGTACGGCACCGGCCTCTTCGGAAGCCTGATCTATCTCGACAAACGCGAGAACACCTTCACCGTGCCGGCCAACCGCGCGGCCAGCATAATCGCCGGGGTCATAGCCACCTATCTGCTCGCTATAATTTTCGGGGAAAAATATCCCGGTGTTCATGAACTTGTCGGCGCCGGGCTGATCATCCTCGCAATCTTCTTCATGGCCTACAGGGCCGCAATAGAAAAGCGCACGGCAAAATGAAAAAGGTTTCAACAATAATCCTTACGGCGATCTCGATTCTGATCTGTCCCCCTCTGTATGCCTCTGATGCCGTGGTGCTCAGCTGGTCCGACTGCCTGAGGGAGGCGGCGAAGAACAACCCCCAGCTGGCGGCGTCCTCGCAGCAGATCGAGCAAAAAAAGGCGGAAAAGCGGATGGCGATCGCCCCCATGCTCCCGCAGATAAGCGGCCAGGCCAGCGCAGGCAAGGCCGGCGATCTGTCCGGTGGGCCGCAGCGCGACAACAACACGTATTCCGCTACGGGCGATCAGCTCCTCTTCGACGGATTCAAGACCTACAACGAATACAAATCCGCGGAGCAGAACATCTCCGCATCCCAGCACTCCTACACTGCGGCCTCCTCCGAGGTCCGCTACAACCTGAGGACCGCTTTCGTGAATCTTCTCAGGGCGCAGACTCTGGTCCCCATAACCGAAGGGATCATTGAGAGGCGCAAGCAGAACATGGAAATGATAAAGCTGAAATACGAATCAGGCCGCGAACACATCGGCGCGCTTGAGCTTGCCGAAGCGGACTATGCTCAAGCTCGATACGACCTCCGCAATGCCAGGCGGGACATCTCCTCTGCGCAGTATGCGCTCAGGAAGGAGCTGGGATGGCCGAGCGACGTCCCGATCGTGGCCAAGGGCAAATTCGATCTCATGAACCCTCTGGATAAAAAACCCGACCTCAGGACGATCGCGGACAGCCATCCAGCCGTGAAGACGGTCTCGGCTGAGAAGGAGTCGGCCAAGTACGAGATCGGGGCTGCAAAGGCCGAGTTCTTTCCAACGTTCGGCCTCACCGCCGAAGCGGGAAAGGTCGGATTCGGAGGATTCCAGAGCGACAACGGTTGGACGGTCAACGTCAACGCCTCCCTTCCGATATTCGAAGGGGGCCAGCAGATCGCCAACACCAGGAGGGCCAAGGCGAGACTCATGGAGCTCTCGTCGACCGAGAAGAGCGAATATGACGGCGTCCTCTCCGGGCTCGACAGCGCATGGCAGGCGTTGGACGACGCGGTGGAGCTCCGCTCGGTGCAGGAAAAATATCTAAAGGCCAACGAGACCCGCGCGAAGATCGCGAGGGCCCAGTATGCCAACGGCCTTCTCATCTTCGACAACTGGGTGATAATCGAGGACAACTACGTGAGGTCGCAGAAAACCTATGTGGACGCCCAGGCCGCCATGTGCGCAGCCGAGGCCGCGTGGATAAGAGCCAAGGGGGAGGCCCTGGAAAATGAATAACAAGATTCTCATGACCATCAACAGGAAGAGGAAGCCGGCCGTCGCCCTGGCGTTCGTGCTGATCGTGGCGCTGTTTGTCGTGCTCAGGGTAATCCGCAGCGACGATTCGGAACAAAAACTCGTTCCGACGAAGCCTGCCCGCGGCGATATCTCCCTTGTGGTATCCACCGTGGGGACGGTCAAGCCGCAGAACCGGCTGGAGATCAAGCCGCCGATCAACGGCCGGATCGAAAATATACTCGTCAAGGAAGGGCAGA
>JBAZOP010000044.1 GCA_041648665.1 bacterium
CGGCGGCATCGATTTCAACGACGCGCAGATGGCGAAGTCCATCGGCATCGTCGCCCTCATCTTCATCATCTTCTCCGGCGGCTTCGACACAGACTGGAAGGAGACCCGGTCGGTCGCATGGCCCGGGATCATCCTGTCGACCGCAGGCGTCCTGCTGACCGCGGTCATCGCCGGGTGCTTCGCCGTCTATATCCTCGAATTCTCGCTCCTCGAGGGGATGCTCCTGGGCTCGATCGTCTCCTCGACCGACGCCGCCGCGGTCTTCAGCGTCCTGCGCTCCAAGCGCATCAGCATGAAGGCGCCCCTGAAGCCCCTGCTCGAATTCGAATCCGGCAGCAACGACCCGATGGCCGTGTTCCTGACCGTCGGCTTCATCAGCCTCCTGACGGTCAAGGATATGGGCATCGGAGAGCTGATCCCGAGGTTCCTGCTGGACATGAGCGTCGGGGCCATGACCGGCTATCTCATGGCGCGGTTCATCATCTTTTTCATCAACCGCCTGAAGCTTGAGCACGAGGGGCTCTATCCTGTCGTCATGATCTCGCTCGTCATGCTGACATACGGTATGGCCGTGACTTTTAAGGGCAACGGGTTCCTCGCGGTCTATATCGCCGGGCTGATGCTGGGGCAGGCGCAATTCCCGAACAAAAAGATGATCATGCGCTTTCACGACGGGATCGCATGGCTCATGCAGATCACGATGTTCGTGACCCTGGGCCTGCTCGTCTTCCCCTCCCGCCTCCTGCCCCTGGCCGGGGCCGGAGCGATGTTCACGGTGCTTCTGATGCTCGTCGCCCGACCCGTCAGCGTCCTGCTCTGCCTCCTGCCGTTCCGCATGGAGCTCAGGAAGAAGTCGATGGTCGCATGGGTGGGGCTCCGCGGCGCGGTCCCGATCATCCTGGCGACCTTCCCGTTCATGGCCGGGATCCCGCAGGCAGAGACCATCTTCAACGTGGTGTTTTTCGTCGTCATCGCATCGGTCTTCATCCAGGGAACCTCGATCCCCTTTGTCTCGAGGCTGCTCAAGCTGGACGAACCGCTGCCAAAAAGGCCCGACTACCCCATCGCGTTCGAAAAGACCGGGACGATCGACGCAGACCTGACGGACGTGATCGTCCCCTACGACTCCGCGAGCGTGGGCAAAAAGATCGGCGATCTCGGAGTCCCGGATAAATGCCTCATCGTGATGATAGCAAGGGGAGGCGCTTACGTCATCCCCTCGGGAGCAACGGAGATCGAGGGAGGCGACGTCCTCCTCGCGCTGGCAAGCCCCGAAGACCTCTCCGCGCTGCAGCGAATCCTGGGCAGGATGAAGGAAATGTACCTATGACGAGTCGGCTTAAAATCAAACTCTGCATGCGCACTTCTTTTTTCTTAATATTTCTTTCTGCTCCTGAGGGGAATTTAAAAAATATCTTTGTTCGCCCTCGCCCGTTGCAAGCTTCTGATTGAGTTTGCTCTTGTGATTATAACCTCGTCTTTGCATCTCCTCCGCCACTGTCTCATGCCTCAGATACAACGCCTTTAATTTTCCGCGCCACCTGTTCGTTTCAGGATGCCTTGAATATCCCTTTTTATTTTTTGTAATCACGCTCCATATCGCATGAATTTCCACATGCTCACCAAGCAGATGACTGGCGCACAACTTCTTCGGTGAAATATCCCAGACCCTCATTGAATATCATTTATCTCTTGATCGCATCAAAATCAAACTCTGAGCGCTGGACCCGTCGGCTCCGCAGGGGCTTTCAAATTTAATCCGGCAGCGACCCACTCTCCCCTGCCTGCCGGCAGGCAGGCACCAACACACAGCGGCAGTACCATAGGCGCTGAGGGGCTTGGCTGTTACAGAGGGGAGGGCCGCCGCCCTCCCCTCAGGCGCGGAGTGAATCCGCGCCCTTCACCCCTCCCGAAATTTTGCTGCGCAAAATTTGTAGTTAAGCCCCCAGCGCACCCATGACTGCTGCCCTGTGTCGGTGAAAGAAATGGTTTCTGACGGCATAAATTTGAAAGCCCCGCAGCTTCGCATAAATAGAGAAAGCCCCACGGGCAAACCCGCGGGGCTTTCAAATTTAATCCGGCAGCGACCCACTCTCCCACCAACACACAGCGGCAGTACCATAGGCGCTGAGGGGCTTAACTACCGAGTTCGGTATGGGATCGGGTGTGACCCCCTCGCTAAAGCCACCGGAAGGCTTGATGCACCTGCAATACAGACGCAGGGGCATGTTATTCAGTTTTCAAAACTACTATGATCGTAATTCGATATCGAATGAGGCCTCTTTAAGCTGTATCCCCTGGTCGTCACCGAAGTGACGACCAGAAAATTTTATGGCCAAGCCGAACGGCCGATTAGTACCGGTTAGCTTCACGCCTTGCAGCGCTTCCACACCCGGCCTATCAAACTCGTAGTCTTCGAGTGGCCTTCAGGGAGATCTTATCTCGGAGTTGGCTTCCCGCTTAGATGCTTTCAGCGGTTATCCGTTCCGCACATAGCTATCCGGCTGTGCCACTGGCGTGACAACCGGCGCACTAGAGGTGCGTCCATCCCGGTCCTCTCGTACTAAGGACAGCTCTCCTCAAATCTCCTGCGCCCACGGCGGATAGGGACCGAACTGTCTCACGACGTTCTGAACCCAGCTCACGTACCGCTTTAATTGGCGAACAGCCAAACCCTTGGGACCTACTCCAGCCCCAGGATGCGATGAGCCGACATCGAGGTGCCAAACCGCATCGTCGATGTGAACTCTTGGATGCGATCAGCCTGTTATCCCCGGCGTACCTTTTGTCCGATGAGCGACGGCCCTTCCATGCGGGACCGCCGGATCACTAGGACCTACTTTCGTACCTGCTCGACTTGTTTGTCTCGCAGTCAAGCTCCCTTCTGCCCTTACGCTCGACGGCTGGTTTCCAATCAGCCTGAGGGAACCATCGCGCGCCTCCGGTACATTTTAGGAGGCAACCGCCCCAGTCAAACTACCCACCAGACAGTGTCCTTCTCCCGGATAACGGGAGGAAGTTAGAACTCCAGAATAATCAGGGTGGTATTTCAAGGTTGGCTCCACCAAGGCTGGCGCCCCGGTTTCAAAGCCTCCCACCTATCCTACACAAATCAGCCCGAAGTTCACTGCCAAGTTGTAGTAAAGGTGCACAGGGTCTTTCCGTCCTGCCGCGGGTAGACAGCATCTGCGCTGTCAGTTCAATTTCGCTGAGCCCCTTGTTGAGACAGTGTGGCAATCGTTACGCCATTCGTGCGGGTCGGAACTTACCCGACAAGGAATTTCGCTACCTTAGGACCGTTATAGTTACGGCCGCCGTTTACCGGGGCTTCGGTTCAAAGCTTCGCATCCGAAGACGCTAACCTCTCTCCTTAACCTTCCGGCACCGGGCAGGCGTCAGACCCTATACGTCGTCTTCCGACTTTGCAGAGTCCTGTGTTTTTGATAAACAGTCGTCGCCACCTGCTTTCTGCGACCCCTGCGCGCTCCGCCGGCAAGCGGCTTCACGAACAGGGGCATGCCTTCTCCCGAAGTTACGGCATCAACTTGCAGAGTTCCTTAACAAGGGTTCTCTCAAGCGCCTTGGGCTCTTCGCCCCGCCTACGTGTGTCCGTTTACGGTACGGGCACCCTTGACATAGCGTCGAAGCTTTTCTTGGAAGCTGGAATCAGTGACTTTGCGGGCCTTACGGCCCTCGTCGTAACGCCTTAGAATTGACGACCGGATTTGCCTGGCCGCCTTCCTATACGCTTGAACCACCATCCAATAGGTGGATCACCTATCCCTCTCCGTCCCTCCTACGCATGACATGCCAAAGGTGGTGCAGGAATATTAACCTGCTGTCCATCGCCTATTCCCTTGGGCCTCGGCTTAGGACCCGACTAACCCTGGGCGGATTAACCTTCCCCAGGAAACCTTAGGCTTACGGCGAGCGTGTTTCTCGCACGCTTTATCGCTACTTATGTCCGCATAAGCTCTTCCGATGCCTCCAGCCGTCCTCGCGGTCGACCTTCGCAGGCGTACGGAATGCTCCCCTACCACTTAAAGGTTCCGAAGAACCTCCAAATTCGCAGCTTCGGCAGATAGCTTAAGCCCCGCTGAATTTTCGGCGCAGATTCACTTGACCAGTGAGCTGTTACGCTTTCTTTAAAGGATGGCTGCTTCTAAGCCAACCTCCTGGTTGTCTGTGCGCTTCCACATCCTTTCACACTTAGCTATCATTTGGGGGCCTTAGCTGGCGATCTGGGCTCTTTCCCTCTCGACCATGGACCTTAGCACCCACAGTCTGCCTCCCGGATAGTACTCGCCGGCATTCGGAGTTTGATTGGGTTTGGTAGTCTTGTAGGACCCCTAGCCCATTCAGTGCTCTACCTCCGGCGGTATTCGTCCGAGGCTATACCTCAATATATTTCGGGGAGAACCAGCTATCTCCAGGTTTGATTAGTCTTTCGCTCCTAGCCACAGTTCATCCGAAGACTTTTCAACGTCCACCGGTTCGGACCTCCACGCGGTATTACCCGCGCTTCATCCTGACCATGGCTAGATCACACTGGTTTCGGGTCTACTCCCGGCAACTAAACGCCCGTTTAGGACTCGCTTTCGCTGCGGCTCCACCTTATCGGCTTAACCTTGCTGACGAGAGTAACTCGCGGACTCATAATGCAAAAGGCACGTCGTCAGGCGTTCCATGCCGAAGCATGGCATAGCCCTCCGACTGCTTGTAGGCATGCGGTTTCAGGTACTATTTCACTCCCCACCAGGGGTGCTTTTCACCTTTCCCTCACGGTACTAGTTCGCTATCGGTCGTCTGGTAGTATTTAGCCTTGGATGATGGTCCACCCGGATTCCCACAGGGTTTCTCGTGCCCCGTGGTACTTGGGATACCGCTAGGGTGCCCTTCGATTTCGACTACACGGCTATCACGCTCTATGGCCGGCCTTTCCAGACCGTTCGCCTATCGTCGGACAATCCCATGTTACGGTCCCGCAACCCCGCAAAGACCGAAGTCCTCGCGGTTTAGGCTGTTCCCTGTTCGCTCGCCGCTACTGGGGGAATCTCTAGTTTGATTTCTGTTCCTGCAGGTACTTAGATGTTTCAGTTCCCTGCGTTCGCTCCGTGCGGTTATTTATTCACCGCACGATGCCTGCCGATTAAAGCAGGCGGGTTGCCCCATTCGGAAATCCTCGGATCAAAGCTTCCTTAGCAGCTCCCCGAGGCTTATCGCAGCTAGGCGCGTCCTTCATCGCCTCCAGACGCCAAGGCATCCACCACATGCCCTTTGTAGCTTGACCAAGCCCTTACGCGGATTTCTCCGCTATAATTGCATCGCTCAAGAGACCTCATTCGAAATTGAATCACGATCAATTTCGTTTTTATTTAGTTTTCAAAGAACCTGCCGCGATCCCGCAGCATCAAGTTGCCTGCCACTTCATGTTGGCAGGCAGCGTGCAGCGACGGGTGGAGCTGAAGGGATTCGAACCCTCGACTTCTAGCTTGCAAAGCTAGCGCTCTCCCAACTGAGCTACAGCCCCCTCAATAAAAAAGAACCTGCGAACCGGTTTCTTTCAACTTTTTCTTGGTGGGCCCGGGTAGAGTTGAACTACCGACCTCACGCTTATCAGGCGTGCGCTCTAGCCACCTGAGCTACGAGCCCAAAACTGCCGGGACCCACCAAAAAAAAGTTGTCAAAGACTCAAGTCCCACTCTCTCAAAACTGAACAGCGAACCGAACCCGCAGGTTGAACATTGACCGGGATGCCGCAGCCCGAAGGCCGCGGACTATCCTTAGAAAGGAGGTGATCCAGCCGCAGGTTCCCCTACGGCTACCTTGTTACGACTTCACCCCAATCATCGCTCATACCTTAGGGCGCTCCCTCCTTGCGGTTGGGTGACGCACTTCTGGTATAAACGACTTTCGTGGTGTGACGGGCGGTGTGTACAAGGCCCGGGAACGTATTCACCGCTGCATGCTGATCAGCGATTACTAGCGATTCCAGCTTCATGGTCCCGAGTTGCAGAGACCAATCCGAACTTGGACCGGCTTTTTGGGATTAGCTCCACCTTGCGGTTTGGCAACCCTCTGTACCGGCCATTGTAGTACGTGTGTAGCCCTGGGCATAAAGGCCATGAGGACTTGACGTCATCCCCACCTTCCTCCGGTTTAACACCGGCGGTCCCCTTAGAGTGCTCGGCCGAACCGTTAGCAACTAAGAGCAGGGGTTGCGCTCGTTGCGGGACTTAACCCAACATCTCACGACACGAGCTGACGACAGCCATGCAGCACCTGTCTTGGGGTTCCCCGAAGGGCACTCTCCTATCTCTAGGAGATTCCCCAGATGTCAAGCCCAGGTAAGGTTTTTCGCGTTGCGTCGAATTGAACCACATACTCCACCGCTTGTGCGGGCCCCCGTCAATTCCTTTGAGTTTCAACCTTGCGGCCGTACTTCCCAGGCGGCACACTTAATGCGTTAGCGGCGGCACCGGGGGGGTCAATACCCCCGACACCTAGTGTGCATCGTTTACGGCGTGGACTACCAGGGTATCTAATCCTGTTTGCTACCCACGCTTTCGCGTCTTAGCGTCAGTGTCCGTCCAGATCGGCGCCTTCGCCACCGGTGTTCTTCCTGATATCTACGAATTTCACCTCTACACCAGGAATTCCCCGATCCCCTCCGGAACTCAAGACTCGTGGTTTCGAGCGCACTTCCTGGGTTAAGCCCAGGGCTTTCACACCCGACTTCCGAGTCCGCCTACACGCGCTTTACGCCCAGTAATTCCGAACAACGCTTGCACCCTCCGTATTACCGCGGCTGCTGGCACGGAGTTAGCCGGTGCTTCCTTTGGAGGTACCGTCAAACCGCAGAGGTATTGTTCCCAGCGGTTATTCGT
Organism: bacterium; assembly: GCA_041648665.1. Classification (NCBI taxonomy): domain Bacteria; species bacterium. The sequence goes on from JBAZOP010000044.1 coordinate 6,888, forward strand.
TCCTCCTGACAGAGCTTTACGACCCGAAGGCCTTCATCACTCACGCGGCGTTGCTGCGTCAGGCTTTCGCCCATTGCGCAATATTCCCCACTGCTGCCTCCCGTAGGAGTCTGGACCGTGTCTCAGTTCCAGTGTGGCTGATCATCCTCTCAGACCAGCTACCCGTTGCAGCCTTGGTGAGCCATTACCTCACCAACTAGCTGATGGGACGCAGGCCCAACCTTTGCCGATAGCTTTCGTGAAGAGGCCACCTTTCCTCCCCAAGTCGCAACCTGAGGAGCTTATGCGGAATTAGCCTCGGTTTCCCGGGGTTATTCCCCAGCAAAGGGCAGGTCACCTACGTATTACTCACCCGTGCGCCACTATACTAGGCCCCCGAAGGGACCATTCCCGTTCGACTTGCATGTGTTAGGCACGCCGCCAGCGTTCGTTCTGAGCCAGAATCAAACTCTCCAGTTATATCATTAGCCAGCGCCAGATAGGTTGTCCTGACGCCGTACTTATTAAATCGCATCGTATCCCAAAGGACCGATGAGCCCGTTCAATCCTGCGTGTTCTGCGTTCGCTATTCAGTTTTCAAAGAGCGGAGACAAAGTCACCGTTGCCCAATGTTCTGATCGGGAGCAGTAACATATTGATTTCATTGGCTTTTACAGCGGGCCGCCGTATGCGTCCCCAAAGCGTGGGGTCGCTTGTACAGAATGTAAGGCACCGTGTCAACAGCTCTTTTCAATGAATTCGGCATTTTTTGCCCTGCCTTGGACAAAATCTGCCTAGCTTTATTACGCCCTATTTTTCAAACAGATAAATGACCACAATTAACCCGCAACCTAAGTAAATCGGGCGATCGGGTCAGCCCTTTTTGAATTTCACCCTGGCGAATCTGCGTTTGCCGACCCTAAGCAGGCTCTCCCCATCAGTGGAGAGCGTGGCGTCGATGTCCTCCACCCTCTCGCCGTCCACCTCCACCGCCTTCTGCTTGATCATGCGGCGCGCATCCGACTTGCTGGAGACGAGCTTGGTCCCAAGCATCGCGTCGACAAGCGATATCTCCGCATCCATGGAATCGAGCAGGTGCTCATCGATCTCGTCGGGCGTGTCCTTCTTCGCAAAGACGCGCTCGAACTCGTCACGCGCGGCCACGGCCTCCTGCTCGGAGTGAAAGCGTTCCACGATCTCCGCAGCGAGGTTTTCCTTCGCGAGCTTGGGATGGAGCTTGCCCGTGAGGACCTCTTCCTTGAGCTTCTCGATCTCGTCGAGCGAAAGGTCCGAGAGCAGCTCGTAGTATGTCCACATCAAATCATCGGAGATGGACATCATCTTGCCGAAGATCTCTTTCGGAGGCTCGCTGATGCCGACGTAATTGCCGTACGTCTTGCTCATCTTCGCGACGCCGTCGGTGCCAATGAGCAGCGGCATGGTCAAAACCACCTGCGGCTCCTGGCCCACGTCGCGCTGCAGGTCGCGGCCCACGAGCAGGTTGAATATCTGGTCCGTGCCTCCCAGCTCCACGTCGGACTCAAGCGCCACGGAATCGTAACCCTGCAGCAACGGGTAGAGGAACTCGTGTATGCGGATCGGGCTGCCGCCCTTGAACCTGCTCTCGAAGTCGTCTCGCTCCAGCATGCGCGCCACCGTCTCCTTAGCGCTGAGGCGTATGAAGTCGGCTGCCGTAAATTTCCCCAGCCACTCCGAGTTGTAGCGAATCTCGGCCTTTTCCACGTCCAGTATCTTCCCGGCCTGCGCGACGTAGGTCTCCGCGTTCTTCTTTATTATATCCTCGCCGAGCTCTGGCCTGGTCTCGTTGCGGCCTGAGGGGTCGCCGATGCGCGCGGTGAAGTCGCCCATGAGAAATATCACGGTGTGCCCCAGGTCCTGGAACTGCTTGAGCTTCTGCATGACCACGGTGTGGCCGAGGTGCAGGTCCGGCGCAGTCGGGTCGAAGCCGGCCTTCACGCGGAGCGGCCTGCCCTTCTTGAGCTTGGCGACGAGCTCCTCCTCGTTCACGACCTCCACTGCGCCGCGCTTGATGATCTCGAGCTGTTTTTCGATTGGGATATTTTTCATGGCAACCTCTTCTGTATTCGCTTTATCGAGAGCGCCCTGCCGGTCTTCTCGTCCAGATCGAGGAGCACGCCCTCGAGGCGGACACCCTCCTCCGCGACCTTGAAGCCCTTCTTCTCGCCGGTGAGGAAGCGGTGGATCGCGACCTCTTTCGCAAGACCAATCACCGACGCGTGCGGCCCGGTCATGCCGATGTCGGAGATATACGCGGTGCCGCCCGGCAATATCTCCTCGTCCGCGGTCTGCACGTGCGTGTGGGTCCCCAGGAATGCGGACACCCTGCCGTCCAGGTACCACGCCAACGCGCGCTTTTCGCTGGTCGCCTCGGCGTGGAAGTCGATCACGATCAGATCGCACTTGCCGCGCATGGATGTGACAAGCGCGTCGGCGGAAAGGAATGGATTGACCGCTTTCTCCCCCTTGTCATCCATGAAGATCATGCCCTGCAGGCTCACCACGCCCACGCGCGCGCCGTTGCGCGCCGTGAATATCCCGTTGCCTTTGCCGGGCAAGTGCTCGCTCACGTTGTGGGGACGCAGGATCGGATGCGAATCAAAGTAAGGGTGGATCTCGTTGTGCTCCCAGATGTGGTTGCCCGCGGTCATCACGTCTATCGGGCTCTCGAACAGTTCGTCCGCGATCTTGGGGGTCAGCCCGCGCCCCCCGGCAGCGTTCTCCGCGTTGGCGATCACGAAATCGGCCCTATGTTCGCGGACGAGCCCCGGGAGCAGTTCGCGGATCGCCTCCCTGCCGGGCCGTCCGAATATGTCGCCGATCACCAGGATCTTCATCTTATTACTTCGCGTATTCAGTGGCGCGCGTCTCGCGGATGACCGTCACCTTGATCTGGCCGGGGTATGTCATCTCCGCCTCGATCTTCTTGGCGATGTCCTTGGAGAGCACGACCGCCTCCGCGTCGTTCACCTTGTCGTTCACGACCATGACGCGCACCTCGCGGCCGGCCTGGATCGCGTAGGACTTCTCGACCCCGGCGAACGACTTGGAGATGCGCTCCAGGTCCTCGAGCCTTTTCACGTACGCCTCCAACACCTCGCGCCTGACGCCCGGTCTCGCGCCCGAGAGCGCGTCCGCGCAATCGACCACCATATCAAGCGGGGTGTTCTGCTCGATGTCCTCGTGATGCGAACCGATCGCGTGCACCACCTCCGGGTCCTCGCGGTATTTCTTGGCGTACTCCATGCCGATGAGCGCGTGTGATCCCTCGACCTCGTGGGAGACCGCCTTGCCGATGTCGTGCAGGAGCCCCGCGCGGCGCGCCTTGACCTCGTCGAGACCGAGTTCCGCCGCCATCATGCCGGCGAGATAAGCCACCTCGCGCGTGTGGGCCAGCACGTTCTGCGCAAAGCTGAAGCGATATTTGAGCGAGCCCAGGAGCTTCACCAGCTCGGGGTGAACATTGGGGACGTTGAGTTCGAGGCAGAGCTGTTCGCCGGTTTCCTTGACAGAGGCCTCGACCTCCTTCGTCACCTTCTGCACCATCTCCTCGATGCGCGTGGGATGGATGCGGCCGTCGGCGATTAGATTCTCCAACGTGATGCGGGCTATCTCGCGGCGCACGGGGTTGAAACCCGAGAGGATCACCGCCTCTGGCGTGTCGTCTATCACGATGTCGATGCCGGTCGCGGCCTCGAGCGCGCGGATGTTGCGCCCCTCGCGGCCGATGATGCGGCCCTTCATGTCGTCGCTGGGTAGCTGGACGACCGAGATGGCGCGCTCGGCCGTGTAGTCGGATGCCATCCTTTCCATCGCAGTGGAGATGATGAACTTCGCCTTTTTCTGGGACTCCTCCTTGGCGCGCTCCTCGACCTCCTGTATCTCGCGCGCCGCGTCCTGCTTCGCCTCGTCGACCAGAGCCTCCTTAAGTTGCCTCTTTGCCTCATCGGTGGTGATGCCCGCGACCTGCTCGAGTTTGCGCTTCGTCTCGGTGACGAGATCCATGTAGCGCTTCTCGAGACCCTCGACGTGCTTCTTGCGGTCCACGATCGATTGCTCGGCCTTTACTACCTCCTCCTCCTTCTTCTCGACGAGTTCGAACTTCTTTTCGAGATTGTCCTCTTTCTGCTGAAGCCTCTTCTCCGTCAGGTTGAGCTCCCTCTGCTTCTCCTGGCTCTCCTTTTCGAAGGCCTCGCGCGCGCGCAGCTGCATATCCTTCGCAGTGAGCTCCGCCTCCTTCTTCATGGACCTCGCCTGCTGCTCCGCGTCGCGGAGCATGGACTGTGACTTCTGCTCCGCCTCCTCGACCCTCTTTTTTCCGATCTTCCTTCGAACGGCTGTGCCGACGGCAAAACCTGCTCCGATGGACACCGCCAGGAAAACTATCGCCTGCCATATTTCCAGCAACACGGTCACCTCCTATATTTTAAGGCGCGAATACTGCCCCGCGCTCGTTTCACCTGCCGCAGCGGATCACCCGCCGCTCCGTCACTATGAAATCGATCAGCCGCTCGAACGGACCCACGGGCAAGGTCGGCACGACCTGGAACTCGTAAGCGAGCGCGATCCTCTTGCCGGAGAAGGCCTTGAGGTTCGCATCGTAGAAGCCCTTTCCAAAGCCCATGCGCCTCCCCGAAAGATCGAACGCGACGCCGGGCACTATGAGGACGCCTAGCGTGTTGATATCGCGCAGCCTGCTCTGTTTGGCAGTGGGGGCGCGAAACCCGGTCTCGCCGGGCAGGAGCTCCTCGAGGTTTGTGACCCGAAAGTACGCGATCCCGCCGCGCTCCTCGTCCCTGGCCGGGAAATATATCTCCTTGCGATGGCGGTCCCCCTCGACGAACAGCCTCTCCGTGCGGGCCTCGTTGCCGAAGGCGGCGTAGAGCCCTATGCGGAGCACGGTGCGAAACTCCTCAGTGCCCATCACGCGATGCTCGATCTCCTCGGAGAGGCGTTTTACCTCCTCTTCGGACATCTCGTCGCGCGTCGCGAGTATGCGGTTGTAAAGACGAACCTTGCTCTCGGATGACATCGCACCACCTCACGCATGGGAGGGGACGGACCGAGCCGTGGACGGGTAAGGAAAACGAAGGTCGGGCAAGCGCTTTTGGCCTATAACGAAAGCCTCAGGCAGCGCTGCCGTCCGGCCGCCAGGAGTGCGGCGGACGATTTAGAAGATAGACAAACGGCGCCGGCGATCTTCCGCAGCGCCCTGGATTCTAAACCCTCTTTCGAGGTATTGGACCGACCCGTCTTATTCACCAGCCATGCTCCGCATCCGGCAATCAAGCCATGCCTGATCGCCCCTCAATCTCGAATGCCTATAATTCATCGAACCAAACAATTCAAGGGCGAGTTTTGCCAAAAAAATCCCCCCGCAATGGCCGTGTGGCGTCACCATTTTGAACCCGACTCAGTCAGGTGGGTGATCGTATTGCCGCTTCAGGCTTCCGCGCAATTTAGCGCGCGGCGTGCACACCGCGGCAAGGCACAATCCCCAAAAATGGCATCGACGGTTCTAAAATGATATAGACGCCAAAGCACGCACCCAGCAGGGGGAAATTCTATTCCCTTTTTTAAAGAGCAATTTACAGCTGTAAATCAACCAGTTCTATCATGTCCTTAATCTTTTTCTCCGCCTTTCCGATCCTGTCGTCGCGGTCTATCTTGAACTTGAAATACTCATCCGCGATGTTCATTGCCGCCAGAATCGCCACGTTCAAAGAGGCCACGGACTTGGTGCTCTGCATGACCTCGTTTATCTTCTGATCCACAAACCCTGCAATCCTGCGAACATAGTCATCGTTCGACTCGCTCTTGACCATGAACTTCTGGCCCATGATAGCTATCTCTGTCGTCTTCTTCACAGGGTCACCCTTTCTCTCGGCCACACATATAATGATAGTTGCAGGGGGCCAGCTGAGTCAAGCTAATCCAAGCCTGCAGCTGCCCATCTTTTCTTTTTAATTACAGCTGGTTGTCACTATATCCACGAAACTGGTTTGAGAATACATAAAGCAAAACTTTAGACAAGCTCAAAAAGTATCTCCCTATTGGGTATATCGACCTCGGAGACCTCGATATCCAACTTGTCGCCCACCTTGAAGGTCTTTTTCTTGCGTTTGCCGACGAACGCACAGGTGCGCTCGTCATAGGTGTAGGTATCGTCGCATAGTGTGCTCACGTGGATCAGCCCCTCGACAAAATAATCGATGAGCTCCACGAAAATTCCAAACTTGGCGATATGCGAGATTATGCCTGCGAAGCGCTGGCCCACCCTCTCTTGCATGAAGAGCGCCGCATAGAGTTTGGCCATCTCGCGTTCCGCCTCCATGGCAATGCGCTCCCGCTTTGAGCAGTGCAGAGCCATCTCATCGAGGCTGGCCTGCCACCTCTTCACCGCTTTCTGATCAAGACCGCCCCCCCTTCCGCCTTTGGCCTTGGGGCCCCCGGCCGTCTTCCTGTGCAATGTCTGCGCCAAAAGCCTGTGCACGACGAGATCGGGATAGCGCCGGATCGGGGAGGTGAAGTGACAGTAGCACTTCGAGGCGAGGCCGTAGTGGCCTATATTTTTCGGGCTGTAGACCGCCTGCGCCATGGAGCGGAGCAGCATGTGATTGACCATTCGCTCGAAAGGTTTTCCGCGCGCCCACGCCACGACCTTTGCGAGCCTTGCGGGCCCGACCCCGGGCCCTACCCTCTCGCCGAAGCCCAGGTTGTGCAGCATGACGGCGAACTCGCTCAGCTTGTCCGCGGGCGGCGCCTCGTGCGCGCGATACAGACAGCCGGCCTCCTGCTCCGTGAGAAACTCGGCCACGGCCTCGTTGGCCGCGATCATGAACTCCTCGATCATCATGTGGCCCACGTGGCGCTCGGAGCGCACGATGTCCTCGACGCCGCCCTGCATGTCGATCTGAATCTCGGGCTCCGGGAGATCGAAGTCGATGGAGCCGCGCGCGATCCTGCGCCGGCGCAGCTTCTCGAAACAGAGCTTCATCGTGCGGAGCTCGTTCGCGGCCCTCCCCAGTTTCGCTGTCGCGGCAGGATCGGCGTCCGCGAGCACCTGTTTCACCTGAGTATAGGTTAGACGCGCCATGCTCTTTATCACGCTCTTGAAAAAGCGGCTGCCCACGATCCGGCCGTCCTGGCCCACCGTCATCTCCGCAGTGAAGGTGAGCCTTGGCTCGTTTGGCCTCAGGCTGCACGCGAAGTTCGAGAGGGCCTCGGGCAACATCGGTATGCAGTCGCCGGGGAAATAAACCGACGTGCCCCGCTCGTAAGCCGCGCCGTCGAGCGCCGATCCCGGCTCCACGAAATGCGAGACGTCGGCGATGGAGACCAGGAGTGTGAATTCGCCTCCTGCAAGCCTTCTTACGGCGACCGCATCGTCGAAGTCCTTTGCGGTCTCGCCGTCGATGGTGACGAAGGGCACGTTGCTCAAGTCCTCGCGATATTCAAGCTCCGCCGTTGCATCGAACTTCGAGACCTCCTCCGCCTCGCGCTCGGCCGCGCGATCGAAGTCGCGCGTGAGTTGGTGGCGCACGATCACCGCATGCGTCTCGGTCTCTATCTCGCCGCGGCTGCCCAGCACCCGCTCCACCGCGCCTTCCATCGGATCCTCTCCGCGAGGATATTTTTCGATGATCACGATGACGTTGTCGCCGCTCTTAGCCTGACCCAGCCTGTCCGCACGAACGATCACGCGGTGATGGACCCTGCGATCGTCCGCTATCACCTCATAGGTGTTTTCACGGCGCTCGAGCCTGCCGACAAGCTTCTTCATGCGGCGCTCGACGACTTTGTTTATGCGACCCTCCGTGCTCTTTCCCCTACCCTTGATCGCCTTGGCTTCAACGAGGTCCGCATGCAATGCGTCGCCAATGAAGCGCGCGGGTATGAACAGATCATCTCCTCCATCGACCGGGATCACAAATCCGTAGCCGTCGCGATGGATCCTGAGCTCCCCAATGACGCCCTTGCCTGTGCCGGCCCGGGTTGCGGGCTGCTGCGTGCGTTTTTGCGCGCGTTCATGCCTGCCAGGCCGTCCCTGAGCCCTCTTCCGTCCCATCTTGCGTCCCCTTCGTCCCATGAATGCGAGAATAAGCCCAAACTCCAAGGAAAACAAGGAATGCTGAGAATGTTTGCGTTCTTGGACTTTCCTGATATAGAGTTACCACTGAACGCAGGGGGCGTAGATGGCGATCAGCAAGTCCAGAAAAAAGATTGTCAAAAAGGCAAAGAAGCCGGCAAAGAAAGCCAGGCCAAAGGCCCCTGCGAAAAAGGCCGCGAAGAAATCCGCAAAGAAGACTGCGAAGAAGATTGCGAAGAAATCCGCGGCAAAAAAATCCCCTCCCAAGAAAATCGCGAAGAAGAAGATAATGAAAAAGAAGGCCGCCGGCGCATTGAAACGTGCGGTCAGGCGGACGACGACCGAGATCCAGCCGGCGCTCCCTGAGGCAGTCCTTCTACATATAGATGACCTCGAGTCCATGGTGGCCCACGCCTCCCGCGAAGCGTCGGAACGAGTCTCCGCCGAGGCCAAGAAGTTCGAGATCGGCGTGCCGACCAACGGGCTCGCCGCCCCGCAGGGCGAATTGCCCTGGGAGTACGGCAAGGACAGGGCAGTGCTTCTGGTCGTGGACCCGACCTTCGTCTTCACCTACTGGGAAGTGACGAACGACTCCATCAAAAGGGCCACTGAAAGCCTGGGCAACGACGGCAAGCTCACCCTGCGCTTCTACGACGTGACGAGGACCCACTCGATCGAAGGGAGCAACTTCTGGGACGTCGAGGTCTTCGACAGGCTGGGCAACTGGTACCTGAGGCTCCTGGGCCCTGAACAGAAAATATGCCTCGAGGTGGGGCTCAAAAATTCGGCCGGCCATTTTTACGCGCTCGCGCGCTCCAGCGTCATGAGGCTGCCTCCGCAGGGGCTTGCGAAGCCGGGACCCATCAAGTGGATGGTGGTGACGCCTGCGGGCGACAAGCTCATCTCCGACGTCGAGGATTACACCGACGCCGATCTGGATCTCTTAAAGAGGATACTGGGGCCTTATTTCTACGACCTGCTGATGCGCGGGAAGCTCGCCACCATCACAGGCTCCAGCATCGAGGCGATCTTCTACGAAGTGGAGAACTTCATCGGCTTGCAGGCCGGCGCGGGCGAGTCGCCCGGAAGCTCTCCGTGGTCCATGGCGTGATGAACGCATCGGAAGACCAAAACACAGCGAGGATCGGTAAGTGACGAAAGGTTATCTCTCAATAGTGCTGCATGCCCACCTGCCCTACGTGCGCCATCCGGAGCACGAGGAATTTCTCGAAGAACAATGGTTCTTCGAGGGCATGACCGAGACCTACATCCCGCTGCTGGATATGTTCGAGAGCCTCTTCCTCGACGGCGTGGATTTCCGCATAACGATGTCGCTCACCCCGCCCCTCATCTCGATGATGACGGACGGACTCCTGCAGGACCGCTACTCCAGACACCTGGGCAAGCTGCTGGAGCTCGCGGACAAGGAGATGGGGCGCACGGCGCACGACTGGTCGTTCAGACCAGCGGCCGAGATGTACTACCACAAGCTCCATCGGTGCCGTTACATATTCGAGCAGCGCTGGGGGCGAAACCTGGTCGCCGGCTTCAAGCACTTTCAGGACATGGGCAAGGTGGAGATCGTCACCTGCGGCGCGACCCACGGCTTTCTGCCGATGCTCAGGGTCTCGCACGACGCCGTGCGCGCCCAGATTGCGGTGGCCTGTGACCTGCACGAGAGGCACCTCGGCCGAAGGCCGCACGGCATCTGGCTGCCCGAGTGCGGATACTACCCAGGGCTCGACGAGATACTCTGGAACAACGGCATCCGCTTCTTCTTCGTGGACTCGCACGGCATCCTGCACGCGGATTCGAGGCCCAAGTACGGAGTGTACGCCCCGGTCTTCTGCCCGTCGGGCACGGCGGCGTTCAGCCGCGACTTCGAGTCGTCGAAGCAGGTCTGGAGCGCGAAGGAAGGATACCCCGGCGACTTCCGCTACCGCGATTTCTACCGCGACATCGGCTTCGACCTGGACTTCAACTACGTCCGACCCTACATCCATCGCGACGGCATAAGGATCATGACCGGTTTCAAATACTACCGGATCACCGGGGCCACGAACCACAAGGAGCCCTACAACCCGCACGCAGCCAGGGAGGCGGCGGCGGAACACGCCGGCAACTTCGTGTTCAACCGCCAGCGCCAGAGCGAGTATCTGCACGGGCTCATGGGCAAGCCGCCGATCATCGTCGCGCCCTACGACGCGGAGCTCTTCGGACACTGGTGGTACGAGGGCATCGATTGGCTCAACTTCGTCATGCGCAAGACCGCGTGCGACCAGAAGGACGTGAAGCTCGCGACTCCGTGGGAGTACCTCTGCTGGCACCCCAAGAACCAGATGGCCACACCCTCCGAGTCGAGCTGGGGCAACAAGGGATATGCCGAGGTATGGTGCAACGGGACCAACGACTGGGTCTATCGCCACCTGCACGAGGCCGCGTTCCGCATGTCCGAGTACGCGAAGCTCTATACGAATCCAGACGACAATCTCAGGCGCGCGCTCAACCAGATGGCGCGGGAGCTCCTGCTCGCGCAGAGTTCGGACTGGGCGTTCATCATGAACAGCGGCACCATGGTGGAATACGCGGTCAAGCGCACCAAGGACCACATCTGGCGCTTCAACAAGCTCTACGAGGAGATCAAACATCTGCAGCTGGACATGAACTTCGTGGCCGAGCTCGAATGGAAGGACAACATATTCCCCGAGATCGACTACAGGGTCTACGCATAGCAGGATCTATTTCCCATGTCACAGCAGGACCTATTCTCCGGGGTTTCTGAAACCGGGCACATCGTCCAAGGCAAGTACCGCCTCGAGCGCTTGCTCTCCGAGGGTGGCGGAGGCGTGGTCTGGGAGGCCTTCGATCCCGCCGGCCTCCGGATCGCCCTCAAGTTCCTCAAATGGAATCCCACCAAGACCCGAGAGGCGGTGGCGGACAGGTTCAAGAACGAGTTTGCGATACTGAAATCGCTCTCCCATCCGAACATCGGACAGATATTCGACTTCGGGCTCGATCCGGAGCCGGGCTCCTATTTCTTCACGAGCGAGCTGCTCACTGCGGGCGACCTCACGAAGCTTATGGTCGCGCCCGTGCCGCTGCTCGAGGAGCTCCTGCTCCAGGCCCTGCGCGCCCTGGAGTATCTGCGCGGGCACAAGCTGCTGCACCTGGACATCAAACCGCACAACCTGCTCTTGCGCGAGACCGGAGAAAACCCGGTGCTCGCCCTGATCGACTTCGGGCTCGCGACCTTCCGGCCGCCCGACAGACCCGGAGGCACCCCCAACTACATGGCGCCGGAGCTGATCGCCATGAGGCTGGAGGACGTGCGCAGCGCCTCCTATCCGCCGCCCGACCACCGCAGCGACCTCTACTCGCTCGGCGTGACCTTCTACCACTGCCTGACCGGCCGCGCCCCGTTCAACGTCGTAGGTCCGGACGGCAGGAAGGACTCGATGGCTACGCTCCATAAGCACTTCGATTTCACGCCGCCTCCGCCCTCGGCGCTTCGGCCGGAAATACCGGCCTACCTCGACCGCATCATAATGAAGCTCATGGCGCACCATCCGGACGACAGATACGCCTCCGCGCTCGTAGCCGCTCAGGCGCTGCAATACAGCTCGCCCACGCAGCGCGACCCTGAGTGCATGCAAACTCTGCTCGCGTACCTGCCCAAAGAGGGCAAGCTCGTCGGCCGGCACGAGGAGTGCGCCATCGTCGAGCAGAGCATAAAGGCGATCGCGGAGGGCACAAGACACGCGGCGCCGATCGTCGTCATCGCAGGCTCGCGCGGCGCCGGCCGCACGAGGATGATAGAGTTCGCAAAGCCGCTGGCTCAGCAGATGGAGATGGACGTGACTCACGTCGCGGAGGACCAGGACCTTTCGCCCACGATCATCGAATCCGTGGAGTCCGCGGGCGGCGGATCAGCGCCTGTCCGCGCCCTGCTGGTGGACGACATCGACCGTTTCATCATCGAGGACAACGGCGAACCCTCGGACGACGCCAGGGCGCAGGCGATCAAAGGGCTGGTGCGCAGGCTCAGGCTCCAGCAGAAGCTGCCGGACTCCTCATCCCCGCGGATCATCCTCCTCGCCACCGTCAACGCCGAGCGCCTGGGGCCGGCGCAGGCCTTCGAGATCCTCAACATCGACCACGCGCTCTGCCACTCCGTGGAGCTCACCAATTTTACGAAGGAGGACATCGCCGAGTACCTCGAAACCCTGATGGGGGAGCGCCCCGACTCATCGGTCGTGGAGCAGCTCGCCGGCTGCACCGGCGGCAATCCCCTCTTCCTCACCGAGCACCTCGAACAGATGATCTCGCAGGGCAGGCTCTTCTCGCTCGCAGGCAGGCCGGACGCGACGACGCTCAAGACGATCGGAATAGACTTCTCGAAAGCGACGCCGTCGCGCTCGCTCGCCGAATCGGTGCTCGAAAAACAGAGGATGCTGAACGAGGACGCGAAGGAGGCCGCGCTGGCCATAGCGTGCTGGCAGAGGCCGGTGTCAGTGGAGGAGTTGAGCGCCACATGCGAGCGGCGCCGGGTGGACAAGGCGCTGCTCATGCTCATGGAGGCCGGGCTCGCCCACAACCGGCGACACGACGGACGCATCGAGTTCTCGAACGAGATGGCAGGGAGGGTGATACGCGAGGCCGCGGCGGAATCGGAGCGACAGGCGTGTCACGACAGGATCGCCGGAAACCTCATCGCCAAGTTCATAGGCGCAAGGCGCAAGGGCCGCCTTGAGATCGATCTCCACGTCGCGTACGGAAGCAATTCGCCGGAGCGCATCCCCGCGCTCAAGAGGCTCATCGAAGCGGCCCTTGAATCCGATCAACCCCTGGAGGCCGCCGAGCACCTGGGTCTTCTGCTCCAGTTGCTGCCGCAGAGCGACGCAGCCGGCCGCGCTGCAGCGCTGGCGCAGCTCGGCACGGCTTACGAGCTTGCGCACAGGATCTCCGACGCCAGATCGGCGCTTAGCGCAATAAAGAACCTCAAGGCGCCTTCCCCGCTGATGGAGAAGCTCAGGGTCGAGGCTGCGGAGAGGTTGGGCCTTCTGGCCATGCGACGGCGCGACCTCAGGGAGGCCAGGCGCTTTTTCTCGGAGGCGCTGTCGTTCCTGGCGGGAGACGGCGCCGCGGCGAAGATCAGGATCGAAAACTACGTGGCGAGCGTCGACCTCCGCGAGGGCAACATCGAGAAGGCGATCGAGCGCTTCGAGCGCAGCGCATCCGTGGCCGAGAAGATCCTCTCGGCCGAGCAGAGACGCAAGATCGCGAACAACGAGCTGGGCGAAGCGCTCCTCGCTCTGGGAAGACCCGCCGACGCAGTGGAGATATTGAGAAAGGAGCTCGCGCTGGCCGAAGAGAGCTCCGACGCGCAGAAGACCGCCTCCAGGCATTATCTCCTGGGCAACGCGCTGAGGCACGATGAGCTTGGAAAGCTGGACGAAGCGCGCGGGCACTACGAGAAAGGGCTCAAGATCGCGCGCAAACACCGCCTCGTGGAAGCGCAGGTCAGGCTTCTCAACGGGCTGGGCAACCTCATGCTCAAGATCGGAAAACCCAAGGAGGCGCTGGCGCACTATCAGGAGGGGCTCAAACTCGCGCAGCAGATCGAGGGCGAGACCACGGGCGTGGAGATCATGATCGGCATGGGGCTGGCCGCGCAGCAGATGGCCACACCCGACAACACGATCGAGTACTTCGAGGCCGCGCTGGACTTCTCAGGCGCGCCGAAGAGTTCAGCCGCCGGCTTGATCAGGCGCTTTCGGCCCACGATTTACATCTCGCTCGGGGACGCATACTTCCAGAAACACGATTTCGCGCACGCGGAGAGCTATCTGAAGAAGGCGCTGGCCATGGACAAGAAGCAGAGGCTCACGCCCGACATCCGCTACAGCCTCTACGGCACGTTCGCGGAGCTGGCGCTGGAGCGGGGGGACCGGGAGTCCGCGATACGCTACATGCCCACCATCGAGGCGATCGCCAAGTCTTTCCCGCCCGCGAAGAAACATTTCAGCCAGCTCAAGAAACGCATCGGAAGTTGACCTGAAGAAAACTATCTCGCCGTAAATTCGATCTTGCCGCCCTTGACCTCTGCCCTGATCGTCTGCCCGTCCTTGAAGCGGCCCTCGAGCAGCGCCGTGGAGAGCGGATCCACAATGTATTTCTGTATGGCGCGCTTGAGCGGCCTTGCGCCGAAGACCGGGTCCCAGCCGTGCTCCACGAGCATCTCCTTCACCGGGTCGGAGATCGTGAGGGTGAGGTTGCGCCCCATGAGCAGCGAATCGAGCCTGCGCAGCTGGATGTCCACGATCGAGGCGATCTCGGCCTTCTTGAGCGGATGGAAGATGATGAGATCGTCCACGCGGTTTATGAACTCGGGCCTGAAGTGCTCCTTCATCGCGGCGAGCACGCGCTCGGTCATCTTCTCCTCGTCTTCACCCACGTCTGTGAGGTACTGGCTGCCGATGTTCGAGGTCATGATGAGCACGCAGTTGGTGAAGTTGACCGTGCGGCCCTGACCGTCGGTGAGCCTGCCGTCGTCGAGGATTTGAAGCAGTATGTTGAATACGTCCTGGTGCGCCTTCTCTATCTCGTCGAAGAGGATGACCGCGTACGGCCTGCGGCGCACCGCTTCGGTAAGATACCCGCCCTCTTCATAGCCCACATATCCCGGCGGCGCGCCGATGAGCCTCGCCACCGAGTGCTTCTCCATGAACTCGCTCATGTCGATGCGCACCATCGCGCGCTCGTCGTCGAACAGAAACTCCGCAAGCGCGCGCGCTGTCTCGGTCTTGCCAACGCCGGTCGGCCCCATGAAGATGAAGGAGCCGATCGGACGGTTCGGGTCCTGCAGCCCCGCCCGCGAGCGGCGGACCGCGGCCGCAACCTTCTCCAGCGCCTCGTCCTGTCCCACCACGCGCTGGCGCAGGCGCTCCTCCATGTGCAGGAGTTTGTCCACTTCGCCCTCGAACATCTTGGAGACCGGCACGCCGGTCCACTTGGAGACGATCTGCGCGATATCCTCCGCGGAGACGTCCTCGGTCAGCATCTTCCTGTCGACCTGCACGGAGTTAAGCTCCGCCTGTTTCTCCTCCAGGAGCTTGGCCAGCGCGGGCATGGTGCCGTACTTTAGCTCGGCCGCGCGCTCCAGCTCCCCTCCGCGCTCCGCCAGCTCCTGCGCGGTCTTGGCCTGCTCGAACTTTTCCTTCGTCTCGCGTATGGCGGCGATCGCCGCGCGCTCGCGCTGCCAGTGCGCCTTGAGCGCGCTGGATTGCTCGCGCAGGTCCGCGACCTCCTTCTCCAGCGCCTTGAGCCTCTCCTTCGCGTCCTTCGCGGTCTCCTTCTTTAGCGCGGTGCACTCGATCTGCTTGCCCATGATCTCGCGCTCGATGGCGTCGACCTCCACGGGCATGGAGTCGATCTCGATGCGGAGCTTGCTGGCTGCCTCGTCCACGAGGTCGATCGCCTTGTCCGGGAGGAAGCGATCGGCGATGTAGCGTTTGGAGAGCTGGGCCGCCGCGATGAGGGCGGAGTCCTGAATGCGCACGCCGTGGTGCACCTCGTAGCGCTCCTTCAAACCGCGAAGGATAGAGATGGTGTCCTCGACCGAGGGCTCGCCCACGTACACCTGCTGGAAGCGGCGTTCGAACGCCGCGTCCTTTTCCACGTGTTTTCTGTACTCGTTGAGCGTGGTCGCGCCTATGGTGCGCAGCTCGCCGCGCGCGAGCATGGGTTTCAGCATGTTGGAGGCGTCTATCGCGCCCTCTGCCCCGCCCGCGCCCATGAGCGTGTGCATCTCGTCGATGAAGAGCACGATCTCGCCCCCTGAGCCCGCCACCTCCTTGAGCACGGCTTTGAGCCTGTCCTCGAACTCTCCGCGATATTTTGCGCCCGCGATGAGCGACGCGAGGTCGAGCTGCAAAAGCCTCTTGTCTTTCAGCGCATCAGGTATGTCGCCTGTGACGATGCGCTGCGCAAGCCCCTCTACGATCGCGGTCTTGCCGACTCCGGGTTCGCCGATGAGCACGGGGTTGTTCTTGGTGCGGCGCGCAAGCACGTGGATCACGCGGCGGATCTCGTCATCGCGGCCGATCACGGGATCGAGCTTCCCCTGGCGCGCAGCCTCGGTCAGATCGCGGCTGTACTTCTTCAGCGCCTGGTACTTGCCCTCGGGGTCCTGGTCCGTGACCCTGTGTTCGCCGCGGATATCGCGCAGCACGGCCATGATCACCT
>JBAZOP010000045.1 GCA_041648665.1 bacterium
TCTACGAGAGGGTGCACGCCGACTACGAAGGCAGGCTCAAGGTCGCGACCGACGCCGTGATGAAGAAGAAGGGAGAGGTCGACACCGAGCTGGCCGCGCTCTACGAGACCCGCAACAAGATCGCCGAGGACCTGAAGGTCCATCAACACAGCCTGGAGGAGATCAAATTCCGCAGGACCCTGGGGGAGTTCTCCGACGAGGAGTACCAGACGCAGGCCAGAGAGGAGCAGGAAAGGATAAGCAAGTTCGAGACCATCCTATCCTCGGTCAACAGCAACATCCATCGCTATGAGGCGCTCTTCAAAGAGGAAGGGCTCTTCGCGGAGGACGAGGCGCACGCGCCGCATGAGGCGGTGGAGGAAGGCGAGCTCTCCGGGCTCACTCCCGCACCGCACGAGATGGAGCCGGCGACCGACGAGTCCGGCTATCTCATCGAGGAGACGGGACCGAACTACTTCGGGGCCACGGCCTCAGAGCAGACCAACCCCACGTTCGAAGAGAAATCCACCACGGCCAAGGGCGCGTCGGGAAGCGCAAAGACGAGGCCCCCCCGCCAGGCCAGGATCGTCATCATCAACGGCGACAACGCGGGCGCCACATTCCCGCTCAAAGGCATGGTCTCGCTCGGCCGCGCGGAATCCAGCACCATCGCGATCCGGGACGCCAAGGTCAGCCGCCAGCACGCGCAGGTCCAGCAGCAGGGCAAGGAGTACGTGATCGTGGACCTCAACAGCTCGAACGGCACCTACGTGAACAACGAGCGCATCGAGGAGCACGTGCTCGCGGAGGGGGACGAGATCCGCATCGGCGACTGCATCATGCAGTACCAGACGTAAGAAAACGCAATGTACGGAATTCAAAAGGCCGGGAGCAATCCCGGCCTTTTTTATTATCAATGTGCCAGATTTTGCTTCGGCAGACGGAGCGGGTCGGCGCGCTCTTCTCGCTCAATACCCCCCAGGTGCACGAAATCGCTGCATCACTGCACAGAAACACAGCACCCTGTAACCTGAATAACATCTGAAAATTACAGGAATTTGTCCGGCACGCTTCTTGCTTACGAAGATGATGAATGGATATTAAGCCGTCGGGCAAGATGTCCGTGCTGCCAGAAGAATACATCTCGTTCCTAAGCGAGCTGAAAGAGCGAATCCGCAAGGCTCAGATCCGGGCCGGCCTCGCTGCAAACAGGGAACTCGTCCTTCTCTACTGGCATATCGGAAACGAGATACTCACGCGCCAGGAAAAGGCCGGCTGGGGTGCAAAGATCATCGACCGCCTGTCGGCCGACCTCCGGCATGCCTTCCCTGAGTTAAAGGGTTTTTCTCCCAGGAATATCAAATACATGCGTGCCTTTGCCGAGACCTATCGAAACACCGTATTTGTGCAGCAGGTTGCTGCACAAATACCATGGTTTCACCATTGCATCCTGATCGACAAGATCAAGTCAGGCGATGAACGCGAATGGTATGTGCAAAAGACCATCGAGAATGGATGGTCGCGGGCAATACTTGTCCATCAGATCGAAAGCGGTTTGTACCAGCGCCAAGGGAAGGTACAGTCCAATTTCCCTTCGACCCTGCCGGCTGCCCAGTCGGATCTCGCCAGGCAGATATTCAAGGACCCCTATCTCTTCGACTTCCTGGGCATCGGCGAAGAAGCCGTCGAGCGCGAACTTGAGCAACGGCTTCTTATCCACCTGCGATCATTCTTACTGGAACTCGGTTCAGGTTTTGCCTTCGTAGGCAGCCAGTATCGAATACAAGTCGATGGCGAGGATTATTTTATAGACCTTTTATTCTACCATCTGCGCCTGCGCTGCTTTGTCGTCATAGACCTCAAGACCACAGACTTTGCGCCGGAACATGCCGGCAAGATGAACTTCTACCTGTCCGCGGTGAATGAACTCATGAGACATCCACACGACAGGCCGACGATAGGTCTCATCCTGTGCAAATCAAAAAACAAGCTGGTCGTTGAGTATGCGCTGCGGGACATGCGAAAGCCCATCGGGGTCTCAGCCTACAGGCTTACCAGGGCGCTTCCCAAAGAACTCAAAGCAGCGCTGCCGTCCATCGAAAACCTTGAAAGCGCACTGGAAGAAAAACCTTGATAGCGCGGGCACAAAAAAAGGCCCCGCTCTCGCGGGGCCGAATCGTTTGCTAGGGCATTGCCCTCATTGATCCTGGGAAGCGGTCATCTTCACGGTCAGATACACTTCTCCATTTTCCAGGATATTGAGACGTTCCATGTGAGCGTTGAATGACGACAGTCGCTCGAGCGACCCAAATCTCTTTGCGACAAGCCGGAATAAGTTCATCTTACATTCTTGAAACTGCTCCCTTATGCGAGAGGCCTCCAGATCGATAGACATTCCCTCCTTCGATTCCATCTCATAGAGAGTCTGACCCAGATTCTCCAGCACCTTTCCATAATTGATGGAGCACTCGTAGATCACGCTATCGACAGCGAAAGTGTCCTCACTTTCGCCCTGCACATGCGACGCCTCAGGGTGACATTCAATGTGCTGCGGCCCAGTTGGGGCCTGTGCCTGTGTCGACCACGAGGGGGACGTCGAGTTTGGCCGCCTGCTCCATCGCGTTCTTCAAGAAGTCGCGCACGCGCTCAGCGTCCTTCTCCGGCGCCTCGATCACGAGCTCGTCGTGGACCTGGAGCAGGAGCCTGGACTCCCTCGATACCTGCGAGAGTTTCTCATGCACCTCGATCATGGCGATCTTGATGATGTCCGCCGCGCTCCCCTGGAAGACCGTATTGAATGCCATGCGCTCGGCTATCTGCCGGAGCTGGCCGTTGGTGCTCGCGATGTCCGGGAAGAAGCGGCGGCGGCCGAAGATCGTCTCCACCCTGCCCTCCTTGCGCGCGCGCTCTATCACCTCGTCGCGATACGCCGCAACCTTGGGATACTTGGCGAAGTAGTTCTCTATATAGTCGGCCGCCTCGCCCTGCGAGATGTCCAGCTGCTGAGCCAGCCCATATGAGGTCTGACCGTAGATCGTGGCGAAGTTGACGGTCTTGCCCACGCCCCGCTGCTCGCGGCTGACCTTGTCCACCGGGACCTTGAATATGCCGGAGGCCGTGAGCGCGTGCACGTCGCGCCCCTCTGCAAAGGCCTTGATCAGGGCCTCCTCCTTGGAGAGGTGCGCGAGCACCCGAAGCTCGATCTGCGAGTAGTCGGCGGAGATGAGCACGAAGCCGGGGTCGGCTATGAAGGCCTCCCTGATCCTTCTCCCTTCGTCCGTGCGCGCCGGTATGTTCTGCAGGTTCGGATCAGAGGAGGAGAGCCTCCCTGTGGCAGCGGTCGCCTGATTGAACGTGGTGTGCACCCTGCCTGTCGCGGGGTTCACGAGTTCCTGCAGGGAGTCAACGTACGTGGACTTGAGCTTGCCGAGCTGCCGCCACCTGAGCACGAGCATGGGCAGCTCGTGGCGATGGGCCAGATCCTCCAGCACCTGCTGGCTCGTGGAGAAACCGGTCTTGGTCCTCTTGCCGCCCGGGAGCGAGAGCTTCTCGAAGAGTATCTCGCCCAGCTGCTTCGGCGAGTTGATGTTGAACTCCTCCCCGGCCAGGGCGTGTATCTTGACCTCGAGCTGATCCAGCTCCTCCTGAAACTCCTTGCCCAGCCCGGCCAGCATCTTTGAATCGATGCGCATGCCCGCTATCTGCATATCCACGAGCACATGCAAGAGCGGCATCTCCATATTATAGAGGAGGTCAGTGAGCTTCTCCTCTTCGATGCGCCTGCGGAATATGTTGCTCAGCCGGAGGGCCACGTCCGCATCCTCGCACGCGTAGTCGCGGCACTCCTCTGGGTCCATCTCAGTGAAGAGCCTCTGCTTCGCGCCCTTCCCCACCACCTCCTCGTAGCGGATCGTGGTGTGGGCCAGGTGCCTGCTGGACAGGGGGTCGAGCCCATGTCTCTCAGAGGGGTCTATGAGATACGAGGCGAGCATGGTGTCGAGATCGACCCCCTGCACCTCGAAGCCAAGCCTCCGGAGGATCGTGAGGTCGTAGTTGAGATTCTGGCCGATCTTCTTTATGTGGCCATCTTTCAAAAGGGCGCCTATCTCCTGCGCGACCATGTCATAGGGAAGCTGTTGAGAGAGGAGTGTTGTGTGCCCCACCGGCACATAGACCGCCGACCCCTCCTCCCAGGCCAGCGCAAAACCGGCGATGTTGGCCCTCATGGGATCAAGGGAGTCAGTCTCAAGATCAATCGATAAAACACCTTTATTTATTATATTGTTAACAACATCATTTAAAGCTTTTTCTTCAGTCACCAGGCGGTATTTCGCAAACGAGATGGATGACTGCGGGGCGAGCTGATCCAATAACCTCGTGAATTCGAGCTCTTTGAATATCACCTGCATCTTCGCCTGATCAGGCTCCGCCCTCTCGAGCTCCTTCAAGTCGAGCTTTAACTCCACGTCCGTATCTATCGTGACCAGCTGCCTTGATAGCAGGGCCTCCTTCGTATGCTCGGCAATGGCCTTCCCCACCTTGCCATCTATGCGGTCGGCCTGGGCCAGGACCTCGTCGAGCGAGCCGTATTGTGCGATGAGTTTCGACGCGGTCTTTGCCCCTATCCCGGGCACGCCCGGCACGTTGTCCGATGCGTCGCCGGCGAGAGAGAGCACGTCCACCACCCTGCCCGGTGAGACGCCGAAGCGCCCCTTCACCTCTTCCTCGCCTATCCAGAGCTCCTTCATCTCGTCCAGTATGCGGACATTTGGGCCCACGAGCTGCATCAGGTCCTTGTCGCCGGAGACTATGACGACATTGAGATCGCTGGAGGCGAACCTCCGGGCGAGGGTGCCGATCAAGTCGTCCGCCTCGAAGCCCGGCTTCTTGACCGCGGGGATGGCCAGGGCGTCGACGATCGGCTCCACGTAAGGGAACTGCCGGACGAGGTCGTCCGGCGGCGCCTCGCGGTTGGCCTTGTATTCCACGTACAGCTCGTCGCGGAATGTGGGCTCGGCGGTGTCGAAACATATCGCCACGTAGTCGGGGCCGTGCTCACGCATGAGCTTGAGCAGCATGTTCGTGAAGCCGTAGAGCGCGTTGGTCGGCTGTCCCTTCGATGTGGCGAGCGAGCGTATGGCGTAATAGGCGCGGAAGACGTAGTTCGCACCGTCGATGAGAAAGAGTGTCTTAGGCTTTTTTGCCATGTGCGAAGAAATCCTCGGCCATGCCCACGACCGTGAGCGACCCTGAGACCACGAGGGAATCCTCCGGGGCCATGCGGCCCAGCGTCTTCTCCAGGGCGGAGGAAACCTCCTCCTCCACGCTTATCTTCACGTCCGAAGATCTGGCGACCGCGGCCAGGTCCTTGGGCGAAGCGGCCCTGTCGGAGGGGGCCCTGACGCAGACGACCTCGCGGAAGAGCGGCGCCAGCTGCCTCATGATCCCGGCCACGTCCTTGTCCGCCAAAATCCCCACGAGGAGAACCGCCCGCTCGCGCGGAATCCGGGAGCGCACGTACGAGGCCAGGGTCTCGGCGGCCGCGACGTTGTGCGCACCGTCCAGGATCACCGTGGGCCTCTCCCGGACCTTCTCCAGGCGGCCGGGCCAGCGCGTCTCGACGAGCGCATCCTCCATATCCTTTATCTTGAAACCCAAACCCGAGAGTATGTCGGCGGCCTCCATGGCGCAGGCCGCGTTCTGCCTCTGGTGCTCGCCGTCCAGGCCGAGCGGCGTGTTGATCGTGTCCGGGGTCGCGAGCACCAGCGGCGACCCCACGTCGTCGCAGACCCTGCGGATCGTCTCCATCACGTCGGGGGGCTGGTACGCCACCACCGTCGGCACCCCCCTCTTTATTATCCCGCACTTCTCGCGCGCTATCTCCTTCAGCGTCGTCCCCAGGTATCTCGTGTGGTCCAGCGCTATGGGGGTGATGATGACCGCGAGCGGTTCGACCAGGTTCGTCGCGTCGAGCCGGCCGCCCATTCCGGTCTCGTAGATCGTCACGTCCACCTTGTTCCTGGAGAAGTGCATGAACGAGGCGAGAGTGAGCATCTCGAAGTAGGTGAGCATCCTCTCGTCCGGCAGCGAGCCCCTTATCTCGGTGAGCGCGCTCGCGAACTCCTCGGCGCTCATCATCCGGCGGTCGATCTGGATGCGCTCCCTCACGTCTATGAGGTGAGGCGAGGTATAGAGCCCGACGCGGTACCCGCTCTTGCCGAGGATCGAGGAGAGGAAGGCGGCGGTCGAGCCCTTGCCGTTGGTGCCGCCTATGTGCACGCTCTTCTGCCCCTGCTGAGGATCGCCCATGATGTGGCAGGCCTCGGTGACCGGCCCCAGCTCCATCCTCATGGCATTGGGCTGGAGCGAATCCAGATAGGTCAACGTCTGTCTGTAGTCCAAGATATCCCCCGATATTTCGTCACAAAATTTTGATCACCAGTGCGGTCGCGTCATCGCGCAGGGGATCAGGGTCGGAGAAGGACTGCGCGCTCTCGACGACCACGTCCGCTATCTGGCGCGCGTTGCCGACCACCGCATCCCTCAGGCATTCCATCAGCCTCTCCCTGCCGAAACGCTCCCCCCCGCGCCTTCCGGCCTCGATGATCCCGTCCGTATAGAGCAGGATCACGTCGCCGGACGAGACCACCATCTGTTTCTCGTGAAAGACGCTGAGCGGCTCCAGCCCCAGTATCGGGTCCTCCGTCCCCGCGTCCTCGAACTTCTTGTCCGCGGCCCTCCACACGAGCGGCGCGGGATGGCCCGCCGTGGTGAACTGGATCATGCGCCTGGAGCCGACGTACTGCATATACGCCATGGTTATGAACTGCTCCGACTGATAGAGGTCCTCGTAGAGGATCGAGTTTATCCTCTGCACCAGCATCGACGGCGAATATTCCGCATCGCGCTGCGCCCTTATCGCCGAGCGAAACGCGGCCATGATCAGGGCGGCGCCGATGGAGTGGCCCGATACGTCGGCGATCACGAACGAGGGCCGCTTGGCCTGAGTGACGAAACAGTCGTAGTAGTCGCCGCCCACGCGCTCGGCCGTGATCAGCCTGCCCGCGACGTCCAGCCCCTCCAGCGAGGGCGGCTCGATGGGCAGGAGCCTGTACTGGATCTGCCGCGCGATCTCCAGCTGCTGGCGAAGCTTCTCGTTCTCCGCGCGCTCTTCGCTGAGCCTGAGTATGTGCATGTAGGCCGCGGCCTGGTTCGTGAGCGTGGTGAGCAGCTTGAGGTCCTCTTTCGTAAACGGCCTGCCGTCGTTGCGATCCGTGACGTTTATCACGCCGAGAGACTCCTCGCCCACCTTCATGGGGAAGCAGGTCACCGGCGCCGACATGAGGGAGCGCGTCCGGTAGCGATCGCGTCCCGGCCCGGTCTCGGAGGCCTGGATGTCGTTGATGAGCAGCGGCTCGTGGCTGGCGAAGACGCGGCCGGATATCCCCTCGCCCACCTTGACCACGGCGCTCTGCATCACCTTCTCGTCCATCCCGCGCGCCGCCGCGATCCTGAGCATCCCGCTCTGCGCGTCGTAGGCCATGATCGAGGCCTTCTCCACGCCCAGCGACCGGACGACTTCGCCCAGCACGAGGTCGTAGACCTGGGCAGGATCGGCCGCCCGGGCGATCGCCTGACTCAGCGCGAACACTGCATCCATGGGTGTTTTTTCTGAACTCATATCGCGAGTTTCATCCTCAGTGAGTGCCTGCCGTCCTTCACCCTGCTCCGCACGCTCGTCATCATGCTCCTCATGAGGAAGAGCCCCCTGCCGTGGTCGGACATGAGGCCGGGGAGAATTTTGGAAGGGTGTCCGATCCCGCGCCCCGTGTCAACCACCTGGACCGTAGCTTCATCGTCCCTGAAGGTGATTTCGACCTTGATCGGGATCCGGCCGTCGCCTCCGTGCGCGTGGAATATCGCGTTGTCCACCGCCTCGACCAACGCAAGCTTCAGCGCGACCCTGGCGCGCCCCCCGAGCCTTCGGCCTGCGGCGGCGGCGGCCGCATCGACCCACTGGCGGAGGAAAGAGAGATAGCGCGTGTCGCTCTTTATGGTCAACGCGCAGCTGAACACACCCTCTGCAGGCATTATTATTTGTCGAACTTTCTCACGGCCGTGTTCCAGTCGGCGCAGACTTCGAAGAGGCGATGGAGCCTGGTCACCTCGAAGATCGTCTTCACCTCGTCCGACAGCGAGGCGACCTTCACATCGCCGTTGCGCTGGCGCACCCTGCGCAGCAGCGATATGAGGACTCCCAGGCCCATCGAATCGATGAAAGTGAGATTGGCGCAGTCGATGACTATCCTCGTGGATCCGGCGCCGACCAGGTCGTAAGCCACTTTCTTGAATGACGTCACAGTGTCCGCGTCCAGGCTGCCTCCGCAGTGCATGACCTGGATATCTCCCTGTTGTTTCACCTCGATGTTCATCTATGCCTCCGTTCGATGTTGAAGGGCCGTCCGTTATTTCAGCCCATATTGTTTTATCTTCCGATACATCGTGGCCTGGCCGATCTTGAGCTTCCGGGCGGCCTCGCTCACGTTCCCCAGACACCGCTTCAATGCAGCCTCTATAGCATATTTCTCCACCAGTTCCAGCGGTATGATCTTGCCTCCGTCCAGCGGCGCCATGGACGGCTCCAGCGGCAAGTCCGGGACAGCCCTGGGAGCCCCGCCCTGCTTGAAATTCCCGGGCAGGTGCTGGGGCTTCACCCGGCTGTCGTTGTGGAGCACCACCACGCGCTCGATGATGTTCTCGAGCTCCCTCACGTTCCCCGGCCAGCCGTAGTTCATCAGCATGTCCATCGCCTGCGGGGCGAAATCGAGGAAAATCTTCTCGTTCTTGGCCGAGTATCTGTCCAGGAAATGTTTGGCGAGCATGGGTATGTCCTCCTGCCTCTCCCTGAGGGGAGGCAGGTGGATCGGAACCACATTCAGCCTGTAGTAGAGGTCCTCGCGGAAACGACCCTCGGCGACATCTTTGGCGAGGTCGCGGTTCGTGGCCGTGATTATCCTCACGTCCACCTTGATGGACTCCGTGCCGCCCACCCTCGTGAAGCTCCGCTCCTGCAGGAAGCGAAGGACCTTCACCTGGAGCAGAGGATCCATCTCGCTGATCTCGTCGAGGAACAGGGTGCCGCCGTCCGCGCGCTCGCAGCTGCCCAGATATCGGCGGTCGGCGCCCGTGTACGAGCCGCGTTCGTGGCCGAAGAGTTCGTTTTCCAGGAGCTCCCGCGGGATCGCGCCGCAGTTGATGTCGAGAAACGTGCGGCCCTTCCTCTGGCTGTGGTTGTGGATGGCGTGCGCCACCAATTCTTTGCCGGTGCCGCTCTCGCCGGTGATGAGCACTGTGGCGTTGCTCTTGGCCACCATGGAGATCATCGAGTAGATCTCCTGCATACCCCGGCTGTGGCCCACCATGTCGTCGAGGCCGCGCCTCCAGCCCATCTGATTCTCGAGCAGGAACACCCTCTTCGTCAGGCTGTAGAGCCTGATCGCGTTGCCGATGGAGTGTTTGAGCTTCTCCTCGTCGACCGGCAGGGTCAGATAATCGTACGCGCCTGCCTTCATCGCCAGCACCGCATCCTCGAGCGATCCGGACCTCGCAACGACTATGACCGGGAGGTTGTCGTCCCTGCCGCGCATCCTCTCGACCATCAGCGGCGCCCCGCTCGCGTCCTTCCCCTCGAGCAGGACGATCCCGCAGTCGACCGCGCCGAGCTGCGCGTCCCATCCGGAGTCCCTGGTCTCCGCGAACGTGCATGCAAGCCCGGCGGCGTGCAACGCCGCGCCGAGAACCTTCGGCAATTCCCTTCCGTCGTGAAGCACGAAGATCGAGCTCTTTCCCATCGCGGATCCTTCCGGGCTTTACGGCTATTCCTCGGCCTCGCCCCGATATTCGCTCGTGTCTATGCCGTACCTCTTTATCAGCTTCTTGAAGTTCGAGCGATCCATGCCCGCCTTCTCGGAGGCGAACGAGATGTTGCCGTGCGCCTCCTTGAGCGTCGCGGAGATATATGCCCGGTTGAACGAGGCCATGGCCCTCTGCTTCGCCTCCTGATAGTTGAACTTGGCGAAGTCCGCGCCGCTCTCCTCGTTCATGAGATAGAACGACTCGGAGAGGAGCTTCGCCGGCAGGTCCTGCGCCGCGATCGTCTCCTGCCCGGCCAGGACCACCGCCCTCTCGATCACGTTCTCCAGCTCCCTCACGTTGCCCGTCCAGGAATAACTCTGGAGGGCCTGGAGCGCATCCACGGAGATCTTGTCCACCTTCTTCTTCATCCTCTCGGAGTATTTCCTGAGGAAGTGGAACGCGAGCAGCGGGATGTCGTCCTGCCTGTCGCGAAGCGGAGGGAGGCCCAGGTTTATGACGTTTATGCGGTAGAAGAGATCCTCGCGAAAACTGCCGTCGCGCACCATGACAGCCAGATCCCTGTTCGTCGCGGTGATGAGCCGCACGTCCACGTGGTGCACGTCGACGTCACCCACCGCCCTTATCTCGCCCTCCTGCAGGATGCGCAAAAGCTTCACCTGCACCGACGGAGGCACCTCGCCGATCTCGTCGAGGAAGATCGTTCCGCCGTCCGCCTCCTCGAACAGGCCGATCTTATCGGCGATCGCGCCGGTGAACGAACCCTTGCGGTGGCCGAAGAGCTCGCTCTCGAGCAGATAGACCGGTATCGCGGAGCAGTTTATCACCACGAATGCCTTGTCGCTTCGCCTGCTCCTCGCGTGTATCGCCCGCGCCACCAGCTCCTTGCCGGTGCCGCTCTCGCCGGTGATGAGGACCGTGGAGGTGGTGGGCGCGATGTTCTCGATGGCGTCGAAGATCTCCTGCATCCGGCGGTTTTTCCCGAGTATCCCCTCGTATGAGACGTCGTCGGGGGCGCGCCGCTCGAGCTGCCTCAGCTTCTGGGCCATGCGGAAACGGTCCATCGCCTTGTCGAGCATGATCGCCACGCGCTCTATGTCGTCGAAGGGCTTGGTGATGTAGTCGTAAGCGCCGTTCTTCATCGCGGCGACCGCGGTCTCGACCGAGCCCAAGCCCGTGATCACCACGATCTCGGTCGGTATGTTGCTCTTCTTGGCGTGGTCCAGGAGCTGCAGGCCGCTCAAGCCGGGGAGCTTTATGTCGACCGCCGCCGCCTCGAATATCTGCGCGTTGAGCTGTTCCAGCGCATCCTCTCCGCTGCGCGCCACCGAAAAGCTCCAGCCGCGATCGCGCGACAGGCGTTCGAAGACCTTCGCTATCGCGGGGTCGTCATCGACAATCAGGAGATTCTTTTCCTTGGACATATTTTATCGCAGCCCTCACTCGGATTCGCCCTGCTCCATGCCCTTCTTCTTTATCTTCTCGACGAGAGTCGTCCTGTTCAGGCGCAGAAGGCTCGCGGCCTTGTTCTTGTTGCCGCCGGTCTTTTTGAGCGCCCCCATGATGAGGCTGGATTCGTAGTCGCTCACCGCCCTCTTGAAGGAGAGGCCCTTGTCCGGGATCTCGATCTCCCCGGCCTCCGTTTTCATTGCGAACTGAGGAGAGACGGCGCCGGTGATCTTCTCCGGCAGGTCCACGGCGTCGATGGTCTCCTCCTTCTTGAGCACCACGAGCCTCTCTACGAGGTTCTCGAGCTCTCTCACGTTGCCGGGCCACGAATACGACATGAGGCTCTCCATCGCGGCCTGCGTCACGCCCTTGACCCTGCCGCCGGCCTCCTTCGCGTACTTCTCCATGAAATGGCCTACGAGCAGGGGTATGTCGTCCCTGCGCTCCCTGAGGGGAGGTATGTGTATCGGTATCACGTTGAGCCTGTAGTAGAGGTCCTCGCGGAAGCGCCGCTCCTTGACCGCGCGCTCGAGGTCCTGGTTCGTCGCCGCGATGATCCTCACGTCGACCTCGTGCGTGGAGGTCGAGCCGACCGGCTCGAAGCGCTGCTCCTGCAGCACCCTCAGCACCTTCACCTGGAGTTTGAGGCTCATGTCGCCGATCTCATCCAGGAATATCGTGCCGCGGTCCGCAGCGTCGAATCGTCCGGCGTGCGTCGACACGGCGCCGGTGAAGGCGCCCTTCACGTGGCCGAAGAGCTCGCTCTCCAGCAGCTCCTCCGGGATCGCGGCGCAGTTGACCACGATGAGGGGCTTGTCCTTACGAGGGCTGTTGTAGTGGATCGCGCGCGCGACGAGCTCCTTGCCCGTGCCGCTCTCTCCCGTGACGATGACGGTCGAATCGGTGGCGGCGACCTTCTCCACGAGGTCGAAGACCTGCGCCAGCTCGTCGCTGCGGCCCACTATGTTGTCGAAGCGGAACTTCTCGTGCAGCTCGCGTTTCAGGAGCCTGTTCTCTTCCTTGAGCTGCCTGTGCTCGAGCGCGGTGCTGATCAGGGCGGCGATGTCGTCGAGCTCGAACGGCTTCGTGAGATAATGATACGCCCCGGCCTTCATCGCTTCGACCGCAGAGGTGATCGTGCCGAACCCCGTGAGCACTATCGACACCGAAGCGGGCTGGGCCCTCTTCAGACGCCTGATGAACTCCACGCCGCCCATCTTCGGCATGACCAGATCCACGAGGGCCAGGTCGACCATCTCCTTCTCGGCTATGGAGATCGCTTCATCGCCGTCCTTGGCCGTGAAGACGTCGTACTTGAGGCCGACGAGGAACCTCTCAAGCGCCTTGCGTATCGCCACCTCGTCGTCGACTATGAGGATCCTAGCCATCTTTTTCCCCCTTGCCCTCCTCGCAGGCCGGAAGGCGTATGACGAACTCCGTGCCCTCACCCTCGATCGATTCGCAGGTGATCTCGCCGCCGTGGTCCCTCACGATCCTGTAGCTGATCGAGAGCCCGAGCCCGGTGCCCTTGCCCGGCTCCTTGGTTGTGAAGAAGGGATCGAATATGCGATCGCAGATGTCCCTGGGCATCCCCATGCCGGTGTCCTTCATGCGAACCACCACGGTCCGGCCTTTATCCTCGATGCCCGTCGAGACGTCGAGCCGGCCGCCCTTGGGCATGGCGTGGCAGGCGTTCGTGAGGAGATTGATGAAGACCTGCTGGATCCTGTCGGGCGAAGCCGTCACCTTAGGCATGTCGGGACGCCCCTTGAATTTGAGCTCCACGTTCAGCGAGCGCATCTCGCGCTGGAGGAATGGGAAGACGTTCTCCAGGAGCACGTTGACGTCCACCGGCTTGCGGTCGCGCTCCTTCGAGACGCGCGAGAAATCGAGCAGGTCGCTCACGATCTTTTTGCATCTGATTGCGGCGTTCTCGACCTCCACCAGGTCGGAGAGCAGGGACGCGTCGTCCTTGGCGTCGCGCTTCATGAGTTGGGTGAACGCGAGTATGCCGCCCAGGGGATTGTTGATCTCGTGCGCAACGCCGCCGGCCAGCATACCTATGGCGGCCATCTTCTCCTGCTGGATCACCTCGCGCTGGAGCCTGCACTCCTCGGTCACGTCCCGGTAATGCATGACCGCCTGGCGCTGCTCCGCAGACCCCGCTGCGAGGGGGTACGCGCTCGCCTCGTACTCGTGCTTCGATATCTCGTTGCCGAGCGACGCCGCCCTCTGCGAATCGGACTCGATCGCCTGTGGAAGAGGGCACCCCCTGCATGGGGAGTCCCTTCCGGCAAAGACCTCGTAGCACTTCATCCCGATGACGGCGGCGATGTCCTTGCCGCAGGAGGCAGCGAGCGAAAGGTTGGCCCTGAGTATCTCGAACTCCTCCGACACGATCTGAACAGGCGAGGTGATGGCGTCGAAGGTCGATTCCCACATGTACTTGCCGCGGGATATTATCTCCACGAGCTCTTCCAGCTTTTTTACGCGCTCGGAGAGGATCTTGGCCTTTTTCAAAAGCTCGTCATGGGCCAACGACTCCAGATTTGCCTGGCTGTCATGCGGATTAGCCATCGAATCAAAGCCCCCTTTTCTCAATGTATTCAGCAAGATAATTAAATGTCGCTCAAAACACTAGCGATTTTTTGACACCCCCTCTAATTTTTTGACATCATGCAATTATTACCCACCGATCCGGGTAAATATTAACCCCTTGGGGTTGCTTCTCTTTTCAGAAAGAGAAGCCTCCCCGCCTTTTCACAAAGAGCGTTTTCAAAAGTAATTTCATGTGCTAATGTCCTCCATAATCATGGGCAGAAGCAGAGCCACAGCGATCGCAGTCATCTTTTTCATCATAACGGCATGTCTAGTCGGCTGCCGCGGAAGACCCCAAAAGACCGGGAAGGAATCCAAGGCAAAAGAAAAACAGACCGTGCTGGAGGTGAAGCAAAAGGTCGCAGCCCCGACCCTGGCCCCTGCCGCAACACCCGTTCCAAAAGAGGTGAAGAAACCGGAGGAACCGCCGCCCCTCGGTCCCAGGACCGTGCCGGGCGCCGCAGAACCCCCAAAAGTCGCGGAGCCACCAAAGGGCCCTGTCACCATCCCCTCGCCCCCGCCGCTTTCCGAGCCCCCCTCGGCCGCAGCAGGCAAGATGCCGGTCCCTGCGGCAAAGATAGAGGGAGAT
Source organism: bacterium (assembly GCA_041648665.1). Taxonomy (NCBI): domain Bacteria; species bacterium. Next base: position 14,489 of record JBAZOP010000045.1, read on the forward strand.
GTGTCTTCGCTCGCAGCACCCGAGCTCAAAGCCGATGAAGAGGAGAAGGCGGAGCAGGCGCCGACCGCAGTGCAATACGAGCCCAAGATCGTTACGGCAAAGACCAACGTCGACATCCTGGTCGACGCCTCGGGCAGCATGTCCGCCCCGCTAGGCATGGCGCAGGAGTCCAAGTTCGAGATCATGCGCAAGGCGCTCTACGGGGTCCTACACGAGATGCGCCAGCAACAGGGGGAGTTCCCGAGAAACATAGCGGTCCGTCTCTTCGGCTCCCGCTCGGACACGGCCGACAACGACTGCGAAGACTCCGAGGTCGCGACCGGCATGGGCGAGCCGGACGTCGACGCGATCCGCAACGCGCTGGACAAGGCAAAACCCAAAGGGCAGAGCCCGGTCGCATTCGCGCTCGCGCGCGCGAGCGACGACTTCCCGAGCGGCATCCCCGTCGATCGGGTCATAGTGCTGATCGCCGACGGCTGGGACACCTGCGGCGCAGACCCGTGCGCAGAGGCGCTCAAGATCGCCGGCGGGCCGGCCAAGACCGCGGTGAACGTCGTCGCATTCGACGTCTCTCCCGAGGATCAGCAGAAGCTCTCGTGCATCTCCGAGAAGACCGACGGCCAGTTTTTCCTTGCGCGCAACGAGGCCGAGCTGGCCGCGGCCCTCGACCAGGCGATAAACTCCACAGTGCCGTACAACCTCAAACTCTCCGCGCAAGCGAGCGGCATGCCCCTTCCGTTCAACATGGAGGTCTTCGAGGCCGGCACCGACAAGGTCGTGCGCCGCGGCAAGAGCCTCGGGACCAAGCTGATCAACCTGCCGCAGGGTTCGTACGACATACTGGTGGAATACTCCGACTCGCCCGAGGAAAAGAAACCTTCCAAGCTGCTCAAGGGCGTGGAGATCCTCTCAACGACCAAGGTGGAGCAGGTCATCAGTTTCGATCTTGCAAAAGTCACGGTCACGGCCCTCTCGAGCGACGGGCAGCCTGTGCCCGCAATCTTCAAGATCACCAAGGACGGCGGCAAATCGCAGATCGCAGCCATCGAGACCGGTGCAGCTCCGGTAACGTTCTTCCTGCCGGCCGGGACCTACGACATGGCCGCAGACATGGTCGAGGCCGGACCCGAAGCCTTCACGGTCGTGGAGCTCGGCGTGCAGGTGAGCGACACCCAGCAGCCGAAGCTCAGCTTCATCTTCCAGAAGGGAACCCTGGCCCTGAAGGGGATCACGACCTTGAGCGAACCGATCCCCTTCATCTTCCACGCCTACAAGTCCGGCTCCAAAGATCTGGTCGCAAGCGGCGCCCTGCCCTCCGAGGGCGGTTCCGTGCAGCTCGCGCCCGGCAATTACGACCTCGTGGTGATGGGCGAGGACCCCAAGATGGTCGCCAACCCCCGCACCAAGATAGGCGGCGTGGTGATCAAAGCAGCGGAGACCACCGAGCTCACCGCGATGTTCGAGATGGGCACAGTCTCCCTCTCGGCGATCGACGGGAGAGGGAACAAGGTGCCGGCCGAGTTCGTGCTCAAGGACGAGGAGACCAAGGTCGAGATGGTCAGGGGTACGTCCCCCAACGGCGCGCCGATCAACATATCGATTCCGCCTGGCACATATGAAGTCACGGCCTACAGCATCAAATCGATACTCGAGCCCAAACCCTCTGTGACCGAATTCGGGCTCGCGGTCGTGGCCAACCAGCCGTCGTCCAAAGTCATGCAGTTCGTGCTCGGGACCTTGAGCCTGCGCGGCCGCAACGCGAAGGAGCTCCCGGTCAGGACCGAGTTCACCGTCTACAAGTCCGGCTCCGACGAAGTCGCGGCCAAAGCGCCGCCGGCGGGCGACTGGATGATATTCGACCTGTCGCCCGGTTTCTACGACGCGCTCGCCGTCGACATGACGCCGGTGACCGGCGAAGCAAACGTGACGCCGATGATCTGGATCCGCGACATCAAGATCGAGGACGGCAAGAGCGTGAGCCACGAGGCGATTTTCACCGCGGGCAAGCTCAAGATCATCGGGCGCGGCCCGAACAACAGGATCATCACGTGCGGCTTCAAGGTCTTCCGTTACGGCTCGGACACCGAGCTCGTGAAAGGCACCACGACCAACGACTGGGAGATATTCGAGATCGAGCCGGGCAAATACTACGTGGAAGCAAGCTACGTCGACGATGAGCAGGACGTGACGCTGAAGAAATGGGTCAACCTGACCGTCGGCGAGAACGAAGTGGTCGAGCTGGTCCTGAGGTTCTAAATCAATCCGGGACTTTGAAGGTCTTCGACTTTCCGTCAATATGCAGGATCTGTGTGATCACCGCTGAGATGGCGGCGGTGATCGAGTTTGTCTCCGGCTCCGCGTCGAGAGAGATGCCCTGCGCGCCGAACGAGATGTTCGCGAGCCCCAGTTTGCCGAAGAGATTGTCGCCGTCCGTCGAGATATCGAACTCGCGCGGGATGGGGATCATGATCGCATCCTCTTCGCCGGAGAACCCGGCGATGGCGAGCGAGAGTTTCTCGGAGAGCTGCGATACCAGACCCGCGGCCGGCACCGTGGTGGCGTTGGTCCCCGGCATGGGCGTGAGCACGAGCCTCGTCCGGTCCGAGAGGACGCGCAGCGGTATTGCGAACTGAGAGTCGTCCTCAGGGTCAGGCCCCAGCTCTCCCAGCTCGATCGCGGCGAGCAGCGTTAAGTCGAAACTTACGATCTGGCCGTTCCACGGATCCGGATCAGAGGGCCTCATGGACTTGATCACAGGATTCCCGTCATCGTCCAGGAGCGGCTTCGGGTTGCCGTACTGATCGGGCGGCACCGAGCCGTCGATCTCGATCGCATAGAAGGACAGCTCTGCCCCGCCCAGTTCCAGCGAGAGTATCGCTCCGGTCGGCACGTAGCCGCCATCCGCCTCGCCGCCGTCGCCCTTTGCCACGACCGGCACCTCGTCGATCCCCACCGCGGCGATCCTGGCGCCGAGCGCCCTGTTTGCGCGCACAGCCACGAGCAGCGGCTGGTTGCCCTCGAAGTAGCCGTATGTGGTGAGGGCGGTGCCGAACATCTCGGAAACCCTGGGCCTTATGTGGCAGAGCGTGGGCTTCTCCTCTTCGGCCTCCGTCGACTGGAATGCGTCGCACTCTGCCACGAAATCAAAATCCAATTCCTTAAACATCTCCTCGTCCACATCTATGTCAATCAGTCCCCTGTGCGCCCTGCCGTCCCCCTGCGCCGAGGCTGCGAAGATGAACGCGCCGACCGCGTCCAGGGAGAGGGATGCTGCCAGATCGCCCGTTGCGTCAGAGGGGCTATCGAACGATCCGGCGCCGAAACCTTCCCCCTTGATCACGCCGGCGGATGAGATGCGCGCCTCTGCGGGCGTATGCGCGTAAGTTGCGTCGGAGCCCACGGAGAGCGATGCATCGAGGAGCATCCCGTCGCTTGAAAGCCCGAGTCCCTGGTCGAGCATGAGCCTCAATGGTACGCTGACCTTCGGGAGCAGTCCGCCCTCGGCGTCGCTCCCTATCGATATCGCGGGCAGGTCGATGCCGCTCCTCACGAGCCCTGTCAGCGCGGATGAACCGCCGCAGTAGATCGCCTGGTTGACCGCGTCCAGGACCTTCTCGTTTATCACGCCGGTCTGCGCGTTGAGCGAGTTGATCGCAGCGCAGGCCTCCTTCGCCTTGCCGTGCGCGAGGTCCATGTCGCACTTGACGAATCCTCCCCACGAGTTCGCGCCGCCCACCAGGTTCTCGGGCACCAGCGCCGCGGGGATATGGTTGCAATAACTGCCAGCCTTGTAGTCGCAATCGTCGTGCGGGCTGCCCAGCAGGATGAGCAGCTCGCCGCCCGATGCTTTGTCCTCGATCGAGAGGTCGGCCAGCGCCTTCCTGAACGAGACGATGAGCGGCAGCGGAGGCAGGTCCTTCTCGGGCACGAGATCGATGCCGATCTCAAGGTCCTCAAGCGACGCGGAGAGCGCCATGCCGTTGTTCTTGAACTTAAGCCCCTTGAGCACCGCCTCTCCCAGCGACGGTTCTCCCCTGAGCTTCGCGTTGAAGCCCTCGATCCCGGCGCTCGAACATTTCGGTATCTCCACGGAGTCGCCGGAATCATTGGAAGAGGTCCCGTCCATCCCGGAGAGAATCTCGGAGATGAGCTCGTCCCTCTCGTCCGATGCGAGGAAATTGTTGATAAGCGAAAGAACGATGTTGCGCACGGTGTCCTCAGGCAGCGCGACCTCTATCGCCGAGGGTATGTCCATGTCCCCTTCGCCTGACGCATGCGGAGAGAGTATCCTCCCCCAGCCGAAGGTCCAAGCGTATTCCTCCATGCCTCCCTCGGAGGCTATGGTCGCGACGTTTATCCCCGTACTCGGATTGAGGGTGAGCGAATACGCGCCCTGCGCATCCGGACAGACGCTGATGGGCGCCAGCCGGTTGAAGCGCACGTCCACGCACTGGGTCTCGCCCGCTATCCGAAACTTCCAGGGGAGCGAGGGATAGCGCGTTGAATCGTACGAGGGCATGGGCTCGGGCGATATGAACGTTATGCCGTCGACCGTCTCGCCGGCCCCTGTGCCTGTGAACACTATCGGCCCGACGGAGGGACAGCTCGCTCCGGTCGCCGCGTTGCACGCCTTTATCACGAGGGAGTTTTGGCCCGCGCCCACCGGCACGCCGACCGTGAATTTCCCCTGGCCGCCTTGTTCCACCGTGGAGGCGCACTCGATGCGCCGCACGTTGCCGTCCTCACTCTCGATCACGTTCTCGACCGAGACCGCAACACCGTTCGTGGCCGCGCCGATGAAGTCGCAGAACTGGCACTCGCCCAGCAGCGAGACGGAGACCCTAACGTGCGAGAGGTCGGTGGAGGCCAGCGTCTTCACATCCGGATCGAGCGTCACGCCGCCTGAAGTCAGGGCGGGCGCGACGACGCGGGAGAGCCTCACGCTGCGCTCCTCCGAATTTCCCGCGATCCTGCTGGCCGCGACCGAGATCGTGTACGGCCCCGCTTCGGGCAGATCGACCGTGGCGGAGAAACGGCCCTCTGCATCCAGGCAAAACGGCGCGCCGGAATAACCCGCGTCCCAGCATCCGCTGGAGGCCGGGCTGGAGGTATCCACCATCGCGCTCTTCTTCGTGTACTCGCTCTGTGCGGATATCGTGATGCTGGCCAGGACTGAGGACTGCCTGTCGATCGTGCCCTTCAACACGAAGGAGCTCTGAGCGACGCTGCCCGGCGGTGTGCTCACGCACAAAAATCCTGCGCCGATCTCGCACTCGATGCGCACAGGCTCCTGCGGAACCTGGCAGAGACCGGGCATAGTGGAAACGCCGGGCTCCTCTGAAGGTTCATCCGAAGGCTCCGGAGCAGGGTCGGTCTCGCCCGCGAGTGCGCCTATGCTCATCCCCTTCCACAGCCCCGCGGCGCGGCTCAAGATGTCGCCAAGCCCAGCATGTGCGCGGGAGGGCGCAAACGGCAGGGCCGCGCAGAGCAGCAAGACGATGATTCGAGCATTCTTCATCATAATAAGGGCAGTCGAGGGCACAGAGCCCTGGCCTGACTCTTTGTCGGAGGTTATCCTCAAAAGTTGCGTGGAAAAAAGGCACAACACGTCAAAAAGATGACGCAAGGCGCCGGAACACCGCATATTGCCGGCCCCCGCAGCCAGGGGCACCCTCGGCCGCATGAAAGCGGATTTAACGCAACTTCCTGGAAGAAACGCCGATAAGGAGCCGATGAACACGACCCCTTATATAATGAAGGCGCTTCCGCGGTTCACCATCGCAGCCATCCTGCTCTTCGTCGTTTGCGTTCTGTCAGGATGCGGGGGCGAGGACTACACGCCGGTTTACTTCCCTCCTTCCGAAGAGGAGGAAGACGGCGGCCAGGCGCAGCCCTCTGTTTCCGACAGGCAGTGCACCCTCTCCTTCTCCTCGCAGCTGTGCGTGCAGATCAAGGGCACTAACATCGAGGTGGGACTGGTCGAGGGCGACGAGCTCTGCACAGAGGTCGGGGCGTTCCCGATACACATATCCGGCTCCACGGTCACGATAGAGGGCAGCGAGTTCCCCGACGTGGAGGTCGAGGGCCACGGGCTGCCTGCGCCGATCACGATCAACGCGCGCGGCGACGGAGACGGGAAGGGCAACACCGGCACCGGCTCCGTGGACTCCGCCGGCAACATGACGATCGAGGGCTTCTCCCTCTACATAGTCGCGCTGGGTATCGTGGGCGAGGTTCCGGATCTGACGCTCACCACCGGCGCCACCGAAGAGCTGGAGCACCTGCCCTCCATCTCGGGCTCTCCGCCCGACGCCTCCGGCGCCATGGCGCTGGTCACCGCGACCACGCTGGGACACGTCATCGACGCTGCCGACGAATACCTGATGGGAGCATCGCTCTCGGCGAGCTTCCGCGGCGCAGTCACACCCGCGCTCTCGGAGTGCGGCGGCGAGTCGGAGCAGACCTTCGAGGTGAACAAGGTCGTCATATCGCCCGAAGGACAGCAGACCCTCTCCGCGCTCCCCGACGGAAATCTGATGGAGATCGGAAGCGGCACCTTCGTGGCGGAGAGCGACCTGGACGTGGGCCCGAGCTTCGAATCCTCCGCAAAATTCAAGGTCACAAACGCCGGCGCCAAGGCGCAGACCATAGCCATTCCGCCGCGCAAGGGCCCGTTCCTCTTGAGTTCCACCATCCCGCTCTCGGGCCAGGTCTCCCCACAGCAATCATTCATACTCACGGCGACCTTCAGGCCGACCGCGCAGAACGCGCAACCCGGCAACATGGTCGAGACCATAACGATCGGGCCGGACGCGTTCCAGCTCACGGCCACCGCCCTCTCGAAATCCGGCAGCGGCGGGCTCGACGTGGTGGACGAGGAAGGGGTGATCTCGCTCCCCGACATCGACGACATCGAGATCGGCGACGCCGCGCTCCCGGCCAACGCCGAGCGGCGCTTCTTCAAGTGCACGGAACTGCAGTGCGAGGGTTCCACCGCATTCACGGCCTGCGGGCCTTGCCCTGACCCCGTGACCACGGCGTGCGAGCTCTTGCCGGTCTCTACCGAAGGCAAGCCTCTCGCGGAAGTGGACGCGCAGTGCAACCTCATGGAGCCGGACGCCGCGCCCATGTACGCGATCGACCTGAGCGGCTCGTCGGACGTATTGATCTCGGGCCGGAAACAGGTGATCGCGCTGCGCAACAAGGGAGTCGAGGACCTGACCATACAGTCGATCGTCATCGAGGAGGCGCCCGGCAGCCTCTCCACCGGCCAGTTCAAACTGCCGCCAGGAGCGGTGTTCGTGGCGGACGACTTCGCTAAAATCCAGGACAAGGTGAATGAGGCGCTCGAGGGCGGAAGCGCGCAGGGCGCCCCGCTCCCTCTGACGCTGCCTCCGTATCAGCCGGGCTACAAGGAGTTGAGCGCATACATAGTCGTGACATATACGCCTAGCGACCTCGTCGGCGCGGACGGCGAACAGGCAGGCGTGGGGAGCTCGGTCACGGATCGCGCCGTACTGAAGATATCGACGGACCAGGGCGACATCACCGCCGGAGTCTCGGGCACCACCACGATCAGCGAATCGCCGGCGCTGGAGCTCTACTTCAAGACTTCGACAGGGACCAAACAGGCGGAGGCCGGCGGCGCATTCCCCTTCAAGGGGATCACCGCCCAGACCGTGGACGCCGCGGTACCGCTCTTTTTGCGCGTGCCCGACACCGCGTCATCCACGATTCGCGTGACTTCGATATCCGTGGCAGGACCGGACAGCGCCAACTTCCGCTGGCTCGGCACCGCTGAGGAGATAGCGGCGGTGAACCCGCCCGCCGGCAAGGGCATGCGCTGCTCGGTCCCCACGGTAGACGAGCAGACCGGCGAGCTGATCAGCGAAGACTTCAATCTTAAGCCCGTGTCCGTCGCGCCGCCGGGACTCGACATCGCACCGGGCGCATACTCGACCGCGACAATGCCGCTGATGGGATGCGTGGATTTCCACCGCGAAGAGGGCGAGCCGGCCAAGCGTCTCTTCGAAGGCGAGATCGCGATAGAGGCGGTGGGCCTCACCCCGGCCGGGCTGCCGATGAAAAACCCGGACGGCACGGAGCAGCGCACGAAGTTCACGGCAACACTGCTGGCCGCGATAGAGCCGCGCTCCGGAATGTTCGTGCTGAGGGTCACCCAGACCTCGGCCGCTATGCTCAATCCGCAGTTCCCCGGCCTCTCCGCCATCTCCTCGTACGACGACATGAAGGCAGCGAGCGGCAAGGAGCCGGCGCAGGCGGATCTACAGCTCTTCACAGGGGCGATGATACTCGATCCGTTTGACGAGATGCCGATCACGACGAGCGACGGCGGAGAGACGCTCTCCACGCCCAACGACGGAATCACCGCAATATTCAGGGCCGTGGACACGCACCCGGTCTCGCAGAACTATACCGAAGAGGGGCTCTTCGACTACGCAAGCCTGATACACGACGCCCTGCTGCCGATCGGCAGCCGCGGCGTGTACGAGGACTATCCGGGCGTGCCGGAGAACGCGCGGACCAACGGCTGGCGAATATACACCTCCACCCTCTCCTATCCCGGGCCGCTGGCCCCGCCGGAGAAGGTGCCGGAAAA
>JBAZOP010000046.1 GCA_041648665.1 bacterium
GCGCTCAAGGTTCGCTTCGGTGATGCGGAAGATCTCGCGCGGGTCCATGGGGTAGTAGTTCGAGCGGCCGTCGTTGAGGACGCCGCCCTGATCGGCTCCGCGTAGGCTGTCCCGTCGCGACCGCGGCCGCCCGACCCCGAGAGGATACTGCGTGTAGTTCGTGCCGAAGCTGAGGCGCTTGCGCATGTAGCGGACGTAGGGCGCGTTAATGCCGGTCTGCGAGCCACCCGTCAACTGCCGCCGCAGCTTCCCCGTCAGCTCCATGATCTTGCGGCCGGGGTAGTTGATGGCCTTCCACTGCGCGTAGCTCGGGAAGTACGTCGTCGTGAAGGACCGGCCCCCGCCCAGCCGGAACGTCCGCGTCAGCTTGCCATGAAAGCGAATCGGGCGCCGCGAGTTCTCTTTCCAGCGCGGCTCACCGTCCACGGCCCCCTCCGCATCGAAGACCTCCACCATGTTCTGCTGCAGCACCGCCAGCATCCGCGGCATCACCGGCCGGAAGTCCCGCGCGCGCCGCTGGCAATCGCGCAGGTACGCCCGCAGGGCCAGCCGCGCCCACGTCGCGGGGTTCCGGCTGATCGTGTTGATGCTGTAGTGGGGCACGGTCTACCACGTCTCCTGCTCGGTGGCCTGCGCTTCGACAGTCGGCAAGCCAAGGAAGCTCGGGATCGTCACCACGGGGTTCGTCGGCGTCTCCGCATCCGGGGCCTTGTGGGCCTCTTTCATCATCTGCGCCATGATCTTGTCGGCCCGCGACTCCAGGTAGTCGTCATACCACTTGGTACGCTCGTCACGTTCCACCTGGTTGCGGCTCTTGAGCAGCAGCGCCGCGGCCCGCATCGCGCAGATGTCCTTCGCCTGCGCATACAGCTCCGGGCTGACATCCCTGTCAATCGGGACCTTCACGTACCCGCGGACATCGTTCTCGAACTCCTTCTCCGCCAGCCCCTCGAAGGTCTGCAGCACCTTCGGGTCCGTCGGGCCCACGTCGAAGGTCTCGCCGGGGTTGAGGACCGCCGCCTGGTCCAGCCAGTACTTCACATCCTGCCACTCGGCATAGGCCACGGGCGGCTACTCCTCTCCGAGTTCATCGTCCTCGGCCGTCTCCGGCAACGCCGCCGTCGGTTCCACGGCTGGCGGCTCTTCCTGTGCCGCCGGGCGCCGCCGCTGCGTGTCCGCCTGCGGCTCCAGGATGCTCAGGTCCGGCGGCTCGACATTCCGGCCACCCTTGGGCACCGGCTCCCGGTTCAGCACGTCCGGGGTCCGCCGCACGTGTTCCGCCTGATACGCCGACAGCATGGCCGCGAGGTTGAGCGGCTTCTCCGTCAGCGCCGCGCAACTCTTCAGCTTGCGCACGTAGGCCAGCAGCTTGTTGAAAAAGTCGATCGCGTGCTGCGTGGCCTCGCGCTTGAACGCCTGGCGCGTGTACGACAACTTCTCCTCGCTCCGGTCGCGGTGGCTCTCGGCCCAGTGGATCAGCTCTTCCTTCGTGTGTAGCTTCACCAGGTGAGGCTGACCCCGCAGGCCACCAACCATGTCCTCCCAGAACGCGATGAACGGCCGCTTGTCCTCGGCCTTCTCGTCAACCTGCTCTTGCACTTGCTTGTTCCGCACATCCGCCAGCGTCGTCATGTTTCTGCTCCGTGTCGTTAGAGTTTGGCTACGCCAGTCAGCGACACCACGGCGGTTCCGGCGCCTGCGCCGGCCATGGTGATGCGGACATAGGGCGCCTCGGCTGCGAGCTGCATGATCGCCTTGCGAACCGTCGTCGCGCTCGCGGCGACGGTCACGCTGGCGACCAGTGTGTCCTTGGAAGCGCCGGTGAGATCAACCACCGGCACGGTGAACCACGTATCGTTGTCCTCCGACACCTCGGCGGAGAAGACGACCGCGGCGTTGGCCTGGCCCACAATCTCAGCCAAGAGCGTGAACCGCTCATAGCCGACGATGTGGCCCAGGCCAACTACGGTACTGGCGCCGCCGACGGCGGCGACTGCTTGGTCAAGGGACTGTTGGATGTCGAATGGTTCCATGACTCAGGCCCCTTCTTAGGTGGCGATGTCCAGGATGCCACTCGGCGCCGTGTAGGCGTCGCCATCCACGGAGCCATCCAGCTGCACAGCCACGCCCTGCCCCGGGCTCTGGATCGTCGGCGCACCGTAGCGCGTCGCCGTGCCCCACCACTTGTACTGGCTGTTGGGGATCGGGACTTCCTGGGTGAAGAGCAGGTCAACGGTCTCGGGCAGGTTTTCCGGCTTCCAGACCATCGGCTTTTCCTCGCCCAGGGCCATGTAGAGCGCGTAGCCGATGGGCACCCAGTCGGTCAGCAGCGTCGGCACGCCGGACAGCGGCATCCCGGGCTGGAAGCCGTACTTGATGAGCGCCCCGATGAACGGCATGGTCTGGTAGTAGTTCGTGGCCGAGATGGTCCCGAACTCCTGCTCGAAGAGCGTGCCTGTCGCGCTGTTGACGAAGCACACCACGCTACCGCCGGCGTAGCCGTGGTGGGCGATATGCCACTTGGCGAAGGACGACACTTCGGGCGTCAGGTTGCCGCTGTTGGCGAACACCACGTAGTGATTGTGGGACGAGGTGAACGTGTTGGCGCCGACCGGCGGGGGCGTCAGGTCCTTGTCGTAGAAGCCGGCCGGCGTCAGGGCCGTGCCGATGATGAACTGCTCGCACCAGATCTGGTCCGCCACGAGCGGCGCCATGGTCTGCTGCTGCAGCTTCGCGGCACTCATCCCATGGTAGAAAGCGTCCTGCGTCACCGCAGTGCCAGCCTGGAACTTGCGCGGCGGGTTGATGTCCAGCATGTAGCGCGGCGTGTGCTGCGGGTTGGGCGCGGCCATGTCGCGGCCGACTTCCTGCATTCGCACGCCGGAGGTCGCTACCTCGATCTGCGAGTCGAACGTGATCTCACAGAACATCTGCAGAAACTGCCGCGTCCAGGCCTTCCGCAGTTCAATGGACTCCTTGAACTTGATGATCTGCGGGTAGTCTGGCACGTAGTCGGACGTGAACGCCCCGTAGTTCGGCGCGACGCCGTAACTCGTGACATCCATCGGGGGCACCACTGCATCGGGCATGATCTTCCTCCTTCAAAGGCTGCCGAGTTGACGGCTGCTACGAGTTGGTCACGTGGGCGTCAGCCACGCTGAGGTCCGGGTCGAAGTAGATCTCGTCGTCGGCCACGTAGGACCGGCCAACGAGCTGTTCTGTGTCGCCGGCGGTGTTGCCGAAGGCGCCGGGCGTGTTGCTCAGGTAGACCTTGCCTGGTGCCGTCAGCCCGGTCAGGCTGCGGATCGTCCCGCGGTTGACGAACGTGCCCATGTCGCCATTGGCAAGGCGGCGCGTTGCGACACCGACACAGGGCAACTGCTCACTGCCGCTGGCCGCGCAGGCCAGCACCATGTGGCCCGCCGTGTTGATGGCGATGGCCTGGCCCTTCTCGATGGCGAAGGCCTCGCCAGTGCCGCCCGCACCGTCGTCGGTCTGGTCGTCGGCCTCGCCCACTTCCGCCGAGAAGACATTGTTGTCATCCGTGTAAGCCATGTCTGCGAACTCCTCTCCGGGCCCGTGGCCCGCGGTCGTTGGGTTAGCCCGGCAGCCCGGCGGTGGCAAGCGCCAGCTTGCGCCGCGCAGCACTGAAGGTCAGGCCGGCTTGCATGTGCCCGAGAATGGCGGAGTGGTCTTCGGTGCCGGGAATGACTTCGCCGGCCGCCACGGCCGCCGCCAGCTTCTGCTCTTCGGTCATCCCGGCGATGTCGGCCGGCACGGAAGCCGCGACGTGCAGCGCCGGCTTGTCGGCGCCGGGGGCAGGCACGGTCGGCAAGCTGCCGTTGTTGGCCTGCACCAGCGTCCAGTAGGCGTTCGCGTTCTCCGCATTGGCGGGGTCCACCTTGAAGGCAGCCGCCACCTGGATTGCCTCGGGAGCGATGGCCCGCAGGTCCGTCTGAACTGTCCCGTCAGGCAGCTTCGTCCCTACTGGGATGCGCACGGACTCGAACTCGCGCATCGCCGCATCCAGCCGCGCCTGAGCCTTGGTCGCCTCAGACTCGGCCAGCAGCACCTCGACCTGCTTCTGCAACTTGTCGTAGTCGCCGGCCTTCTCGGTCAGCTCGGTGATCTGCGCCAGGAGACCAGCCTTCTCGGTCTCCGCGGCTGCCAACACCTCGGCCTGCTCCTGCTCCCAGGTGGCCTTAGCCGCCGCGATGGCTGCGTCAATCTGCGCCTGAATGTCTTCGGGCATGGTCGCCATCTCTCCTTCGTTCGGAGTATCGGTAGCGGCTGAAGCCGCCGTTGCTTCCTCGGGTTCGGCTTGCGCCACAGAGGGCGGCTGAGCCGACGCCAACACCATCTGCGGCTGCCCCGTGAACTGCGGGCTATCCGTCAGGGCCCCACTCAGCAGCGCGTTGCCCACGCCCCACACCGGGTCTACGCCCTCGCCCACAACGAACCGCGGGCTTACGAATGGCAACGCCTCCACGATCTCGGGCTTGAGGCCCAGCGGCGTCGGATGGTACATACCCCACAGGCCGTCCGCGTCCAGCTCAATGTCTCTGATCCAACCGAAGGCCCCCGCCTCGTTGCGCGTGTGATCGGCCAGTTCATTGACCGGCGCGCCCGTCTGGGGGTTGTTGGGATGCCCCTCCTGGAAGTGCCGCAGCATCTCCTCCAGATACTCGCGCTTGATGTCCACCGGCGCGACCTTGTACTGGCCGGGATGCTCGGGATCTGGGACTTGCAGGTAGAAAGTGCCGAGGGGCACGAGGGGGATGCGCGTGGGAGAACCGTCACGACTCAGACGAACCTGGCTGAAGGAGCCGATGATCTGGCCCTGTTCGTTGCGTCGAAGCCATGCCTGCGGGTAGGCCACCGGTCACTCCAAACGAAGAGGCGCAAGCACCTCGGGTGAGGCCCTTGCGCCATCAGGGCGACCAGCGCGTTGCTCGTGGCTTGCGCCTCGCTTGCTTGCTACCGCGGGAGGGGCCTGCTTTGAGCAGCACCCCTCCCGTTCCGCAAAGGAGGCGCATCAGGGCGAAGAAGCGGCGCTGTGAGCTTCATTGTGCGTGCCCCCCTCCGGCCAGAGAGTGAACACGCCTATCGCCTTGGCAGTTAGTCTAGGCACGACTGTACAAGTTTGTCAAGGCCCATGCCGAAATGTCGGGTAGATATTTACTGCTGCCGTGCCCCGCCGCCTGCTGCCCCGGGCGTCTCCGCCAGAGGCAGTTGCAGGTTCCCGCCTGCGTTCGCACCCTGCTCCGGCGTCGCCACAACAGGGGCCACCGAGGGCGGCGCTTCCGGCCCCACCGAGGCCCCCGGGCGCACCCCCATCGTCTCCTGCCACTCGGCCGCCAGGTCCGGGGGAACCCCGCCCGGCTGGTCCTTGTACCAGACCTTCAGCGCCCGCGTGTACCGCTCCAGATCCCGCACCGCCACCTTGCCGTGCTCCAGCGACGGCAGCCGCTTCGCCGTCGAGCCGTTCATGCGCGCGAAGTCCGGGATGGCCTCGGCATTGAACCGATGGCAGAGCCAGTCGGCGATGCCCTCCAGGATGCACTCCCCGAACCAGGCGCCACCCTCCCGGGAAAGCGCGTTGCTTCCCGATGAGCCGCCCTGCGAGAGCACCACGAAGCCCGTGCCGAACACATCGTGGATCGCCTCGGTCTGCCGCTGGATGTGACTCTCGAACGGCACGGAGGCGTCTCCCAAGTCGAAGGTCTTCAGTTCCCAGCCATACGGGATATACCCGCCGCTGTCCTGCGCTGTCGCGAGCCGCCGCATGAACGCCACCACGGCGTCGGCTTGGTCCTGGACGATTTCCTCGCCCTCCGGCGCCACGGCATAGGGCACGCCGCACGCCTGCCGCTTGATGCGCACGCCGGCGTACCGCTGGTAGTCGTCCTTCTGGCAGTACGCCCGGTAGGCCCTGCGCAGTCCGCCGAGGCCCTCGGGGTCCCCGCCGTCGTCACACCACGACCACAGCAGGATCTCGTCGCGAGCGTAGTAGACGTATCGGGGCTCCATGGTGCGCGGGTCCATGCCATAGGCCACGAGGCCAATCGCATGACCCTCGCTGTCGAAGTCCCACTGCCAGACCGTGCTCGGCAGACGCGGCGCCAGCTCATGCCAGCCCGTGAACGACTTGCCGCCGGTCTCCATGAGGCCGGTCTTCTGGTACTGCCAGGCGAAGCCCTCGAAGAACGCCAGCGAAGCCTCTCGGATCACAGAAGAGAAGGGCCGCGGCGGGATGTTGCTGCCGGTCTGGTACTGGCCGAGGCCGTCGTGGATGTTCCACTCCAGCAACTCGGCGAGTTCCTCGTCGTCCCCGGGGAGTACGTGGAAATCCGTCATCGAGAGCGGAAGGGTGATGAGCAACTCGGAAATGCCGACGGCCGGCTCACTGCGGCGCATCTCCTTGAACTTGGTCATCCGCGATTGGATGTCGGAGAGTTCGGAGTTGTATTCCTCGGTGACGCGGCCCACGCTGACGCCGAGGCCGGTGTTGCCGGCGGCGGAGGACTCGGCCGGGATGAGCATGGGGTTTGGGTTGGCGTTGCCGTTGTAGGCGTTGGCGAGGAGTTCGCGGCCAGCTTCTGTCTGCTGGAGGGCAGGGATGGTCTCGGGCATGACGACGTAGCGAGGTCCGGGGGCGGACTGGAACTGGCGGATGCCGAGGCCGCGCTTGATCTGCTGGAGGAAGGAGTCGGCCATGGTGGGTCGCCTCGCCGTCGGGTTAGTGACTTTGGCCGGGAATGGTATTCCGTGGTGGGAGGTTAGTCAAGCATCAAGGTCGGCAGGGGATCACGCTTCGGCTTCTCCTCGAACTCTAGGCGCGGCTGACTGGCGGCGGCTTCGACGCGGCGGCAAGCGATGTCGAAGTAAGCGGAGTTCTCTTCGATGCCTATGCCGCGTCGCCCGCACCTCTCCGCTACAGCCAGCGTCGTTCCCGACCCGAGGAACGGATCCAGTACGATCCCATCCGGCGGGCATGATGCAACGACTGGCCGAAGAGCTATTTCTTCAGGGAACGGACAGGGATGTTCCGCCCCTCGCTCTGCCGCAATTCTCCAGACGCTCAACAAGTCATCGTGGCGCGCATCCCAATACTGCGGTCGGCCAAAGGCGAACAGATATTCATTCGACGTGGCAAATCTGCGCTGATTGAATGTTGTAGCCCCTCCCTTGTCCCAAACTACTTCAGCCCACAGAGGGAACTCGCCGAGAATGTGGAGGGGATGGATGCCAACCCCTTCGCGGTATCGCGTCTTATGGTTCACCCACACCAATCCGCTACAAGTCCTAAGTAACTCCCGCACAATGCCCTGCAACCATGCCTGATATTCTTCCTCGGGCATTGTGTCTGCATACCCGCTGCGCGTCTTTGCCATCCACTTGTCACCTGGCCGATACGTGCGCGGTGCCTTGTCGTTCGTGAGTGTGTTATATGGCGGAGAAGTCATTGCACAGTCGCACATCCCCGAGTCCATCCCACGCAGTACATCTGCGCAGTCCCCGAGGATGAGCCGCTGTCCGCCGATGATCTCCTCGCGCATCAGTACACCTTCCGTTCCGGCTCCACCTTGCCCAGGCTCACCACGCCGCTCTTCACCGTCCCGTCGCCCTTGATCGCATGGCGCGGCATGACCGGAAGCAGACTCATCATCCCCGCGTCCAGCACGTCCGGGTACTTCCCCCGCCGCTTCGCCGCCTGCGGGCTCTCCATCGTCCGCGCCTTCGTCACCCTCGGGTGCGAAGCCGTCCGTAGCGCGTCCCACAACTTCGGCGTCTGCTCCCGCACAACAACAACACGCCCATTCTCCATGATGTGCTTCGCCCCGCTCACCAACCGCTTTCGTGGCACACACGTCCAGATCAACCCTGGCTCCGAAGCATCCTTGCGCTTGTTGTACTGATCGCCGCCCGTCATGTTGATGGGACGGATCGTTTTCTCAGGCAAGCCAACATCCATGAAGTGCTTCCGCAGGTAGACGACGAAGCTGGGATCGTAGGTCCCGTCAACATTCACGTTGCCGCCCCACTGCTCCCACAGCTCGGCGATGCGCACCTTCTTCTCCTGTGACCCTCGGGGCAGGATCTCCTCATACACCGGCTGCGCCGGCCGTGCCGTGATGTCGCTCGTCACCCACGTCGCTTCATCCTGACCAGGGCCGCTGTTGTCCACGGCGCTACTGTAGCGATGACCCGGCAATGGCTGAGTACCCAGCGGCACCGCCGCATCCGCGAACCGCTTCAGCGCGGTCATGTCGAAGACAGGGGAACCCTCGCCTGCAACCTTCAACCCCTGCTCGATCATGTAGTTGTCCTCGCCCATCCAGGCAATCTCGGCGTCGCGATCATGCCCCGGCACGAGGTCTTCAGAGCGGTAGGACAGATGGATCGCATTGCCCGGTGGGTTCTCACACATCTCGGTGAAAGGATGCGCTGCGTAGGTGGGCGTGGAGACAACCCAACCCGGCGGCTTCGGGATGCGGATGAGCATGGCATGGGCCGCCCGAAAGACCTCCTCCAAATTCCCGATTTCCCCTGCTTCTTCGATCAGGAATGAGTTGCCATCGTAGCCGCGCACAGCCCCGCCGGTCGTCGGGTGAGCGAGGGCGCTGTTGAATGCGATGATGTCCCCGCCACCACCAGTCCGCGGGTTGTACTTCACCTCGTCGTTGCCGGCCTCGGGATCATGGCCGCGCAACCAGCGGCGGGAGGCCGCACGCTTGCCATCCTCGCTCGTGGACAACGCAAGCTTCACCTTCCGCAGCAGGGCCTTCGACTTCTTCTCGCTGTCGGAGATCAGGTGGAAGTGCAGCGGATACCCCTTGCCCTCGATGTAGTAGAGCAGGGCGTGGGCAACCGCGAACAGGAGCGCCGTTGTGAAGCCCATCTGGCGCGACTTGTCGATGATGAAGGTGCCGCCTTCCCAGAAGTAGCGCATCACGTCTTCCTGGTAGAGCCACGGCTCGAAGACGGAGATTACGGCATCCTTGCGTTCGACCTTGGGCTTCATGTCGCGGACCCAGGCCACGGGGTCGGTCTTGTACGACGGGAGTCCGACCGCGGGGACGCCGGACGGGAAGGCACGCTTCACGATGTCCGCGAGGGATTCACTCACTGCTCATCTGCCTCTCAAAACCATCTCGTAGTTCATCTCGCAACCTGTCTGACGGAGGCCGTTCTATCACGCGACCGGAAGGATTGCAGGGCACTACACTACGGCATTCCGGCCAATGTTCACACCCGTAGAACGGACCATTGCGCCCAGCCACCAACTGCATCGCGCCATTGCATGTCGGGCACTTTAGGTCAGTCCGCTCGTGCTTCCGGTGAAGTACCCTCATGGGTTCGCGCCATTGACGTTCATCCCCGCCCATACCTTCATTGCATCAGTCTCGGTTGTCGGCTCTGAGATGACCGGATCGCAGTCACAATACCCACCCTTGTAGATACTACAAGTGTCATCGTGAAAAACGTGGATGTGCCGGACCTCACCAACGCCGACCGGGGATGCCGCCGCCTTAGCTTCCACCAACGCGCAATAGTTGTGCCGTCGCGGATCGTGCTCTTCGTCCATTACGCATCACCGCGCTCAAACACACCATCCAACAGCCGCTTTGCCCGTTTGCATCCCGCGCACGTCACTGGACCACCCACCGGGCTGATTTGCTCATCACGTTCAAACACGATCTCTGGCAATCCGCAGAGCGGAACCCACATGCCAGGTTCATCAACGCCCGGTGAAAAAACCACCGCATGTCGCTGTCCTTTGTTGCCGATCCGTACTGTCAATACGTCGCCTTGCTTTGCCATTTCCATTTCCTCCATCGTTCTTCAGTCTACCCAAACGGCGCATGATCTCCGCTAGGCTCTCGGCGCTACTCATGGTCGGCCATCCTGCTTGTCCAGCCACGCCTGAATGCGTCCCGCAACCCGGTACTCACCGTCTGCGAACTCGATCACGCCCATGCGGATCAGGTCGTAGGAGACGCCCTGTAGTTGGCTGTGAAGCCTCGTGTGAACCGTGTTGTTCTCCATCACGAGCAGGTTGTCCGGGTCAAGGTCGGTCTCGTCGCCGTTGATGTGATGCACGACCTCTTCCCGTGTCAGATAGCGCCCGTGAGTCTTCTCGGCGACGAGGCGGTACTCGGCGACGTAGCCGTGGCAATCGGCGCCTGGATGTCCCGGTGATCTCACAAGCATGTGGTTGCGATGCCGACGCCTGCCGCCGGTCCAGCTCGGATGCTTTTCCAGCACGACGCCCGCGAACTGATGCGACTTCGCACAGAAGACGCTGCAGAATCTTCCCCGGTTGGGCCTGTTGTCTTTGCGCGGGGAGAATGACTTGCCGCACTTGGCGCAAGGGCGAGATTCGAGGTAGGTGTGTCCCATCACTCACTCCTCTCCTTCATCCAGGCTTCGTAACCACGCCGAAATGCGTCCAACCACGTAAGCTGCACAATGGGGAGTCCAGCCGTTCCCGAGGGTGCGGAGCTTGTCGGTTCGCTCGGGGACTCCGGTGGCGAGGGGCGGGATGCCCGGCCCCGGCGGCCACGAGGCCCACCAGTCGGCGCAGGCAGATCCAGCCAGCGGAGAGGCCAGCCCATCATCCAGGCCACGAAGGTCGGGTTGAGGGCGGCTGCCGTCCGCTTCCCCGTCTGCGCCGCCATCTGGTCGTTCAGGTTGCGGCTGCGTTCCGTCCCCTCCCACCGATGCGCTTCCCCACTCCGGTAGTCCCGCGCCTGCGGAGTTGCCAGGATCGTTGACCTCAGCCCGCCCTCCCCCGGCCGCTTGCTGCCCTTGCTCGTCCGCCCGCCCGTCGCGTCCGCCACGTTCGGGGAAGGGAGCAGCGTCTTCTGCAGCGTCGTCGCCAGCGAAGCCGACCGCGCTGCCGTGTTCATGCCCGCCCCCTGTGCGTGGTGGTCGCGCGTCGCTGGTGTTGGAAGTAGCTTCGCTGCATGGTGCAGCATCATCTGTCTGCCATCCTCCCGGCTCGCCGCTCCGCCGCTCGACTTCGCGTCCTCCGCAGAAGACGTCGGCAACCGCTGGAGCACTTGCGTCAACCCCTTCTGCATCACCCGCCCCGTCTCCGCGTCGTACCAACGCTGGTTCCCATGTTCCGGCTCGTTCCCGTCCTTGTCCAGCGGGGTACGGTTCGCCCAACCCGGTTCCTGCGCCGCCGGGGTAGGCAACAACCCACACCCGCTCCCGCCGATGATTGGCTCCCACATCCGAAGCGGCCACAACTCCCCACTCAGCATCCCACCCGTCCTCGGCAAGGTCCCACAGAACTCGTTCGAGTCCTCCTCGAAGAGAGATGAACCCGCGCACGTTCTCAATGAGTGCGACTCGCGGTCGTATCTCGCCAAGCACCCGCCGGAAATCCGGCCAAAGATCGCGCTCGTCCGCCTCCCCGAGTTGCTTCCCCGCGCAGGAGTAAGGCTGGCACGGGATGCCACCAAAGACGAAGTCAATGATCCCTCGCCACGGTCTCCCGTCGAAAGTCCTTGCGTCGTCCCACAGGAATCCGGGTTCGAGGTCCCCTGCCCGCATTCGCTCGTGCAGCACTCGCTGGCAGAACTCATCCCGTTCGATGTACACGAGAGTCCGAGCGAAGCCGCAAGCCTCGAAAGCCGCGCTGCCAATTCCCGATCCGGCGCAGAAATCCAAGCCATTCAGCACCTCAGTCTTCGCCTTCATCGTCTTCTTCCGTCAACACCGACTGCCCCTGCACCCGTACCCCCTCGGCCTCCACGAAGTCACCCAGCAGGTCCTTCGCCATCTCCTCGCCCCACTTCTCCGTCACGTGGGCGAAGAAGCGGCGCGTCACCGCGGCCTCGATCTCTCGGCGCTCGTTGTCCGAGACCCCGCCGAACTCCTGTAGCTCCCGGATCTTGTCGTACCCACGCTCCAGGATGCCCTCCAGCATCGCCAGCGCCTTGACGGCCTCCGAGGTGCTCTTGGGCCGCAAGGCCCCGAGGCGAACCTCGTTGCCGGCACGGTCGTACAGGACGCCGACGGGTTCGCGTGTGTCATCACCCTGAGGCAGCGGCTCCGCGAATAGGTCGACCCCCGAGATCGCCGTCAGTACGCCGCCCAGTTGCGCCTCGGCGGCGCGCACAATCTCGACGTGCAGGCGCAGTTCGCGATCCGCCCCCGCGGCGGCCTGCTGTGCCATCGCAAGGCCCTCGGCGTCCTCGAGTCGCACCTGCTCCCAGTCGCGCCCGTCCGGCAGGCCCTGCTCCTTCCAGTGGGCGGCGGTCGCCAATGAGAGGCCGCAGTCCTTGGCGGCTTGGGCGAGGGGGTCTTCGCAGCGGCCGTGGTGGGCGATCCAGAGGCGGCGGACGACGCCGGGCATGTCGGCGCCGGGCTGGCGGCCGGCGGTGCGGGCAAGCGCGGTCATGTTCTCATCTCCGTTTCCGTGTCGTCTTGCGCCGGCGGGCCACCCGCTCCGGCAGCGCCCTCAGGCTCCGCGTGTGCCGCTTCCACTTCGCGTAGGTGCCCTTCGGCAGTCGCCCCTGGTGCTCCAGCATCGCGATCTTTCGCGCCTGGCTCCGGCTCCTGAACGGCATGGGTATCAGCCTCCGTCCAATTCGAGTTCGTCAATCTCCACGACCTCGATGTCGCTCTCCGCCAGTAGTTGCCCGCTCAGTTCGTCGTACACCGGCTGCTGCAGATGCACGAGCCGCGAGACCCCGGCGTTAATCATCATGCTTACGCACCACTTGCAAGGGCGGCAGCAGTAGGCGTACATCGTCGTACCCTTGGTGGCGATGCCGTTGCGGGCCGCCTGTAGCAGCGCGTTCATCTCGGCATGGACCGCCGGGCAATGCTCCAGGCCATCGCCGGAGGCGAATCCCATCTCCTTGCGGCGGCAGGGCTGCGTGGGGTCCTGGCAGAGGCTGCAGCCACGCGGCGCCCCGTTGTACCCCTCGGACACGACCGACCCGTCATTGACGAGCACTACTCCGATCTGCCGACTGGAACACTTACTGCGCTTGCCGACTTCCCGCGCCGACCACATGAACTGCAGGTCCTTCTGGTGCTGCTTATCGCTCGTTGACATGGCTACCCTCCGTCCTGGTGCCGCTCGACGATCTCCCGCAGCAGCACGCTCGCCGTCAGCCCCTTCTCCTCGGCCTCCTGATCCAGCAGGTCCGACCGCCACTCCTCCAGCGCGAACGACCGCACCTTCGTGTACTTCGCCTCCTTGACGATCCGCGGTTTGCCCTTGTGGCCCCCCTTCTTCGGGCGCTTCGGCTCGCCGGGCAGCACGTTCGTCGTCTCCATCGTGTCCGTCGCCGACATTCTACTCCACCTCCGTCTCGTGTAAAGACTCGTCGCCCTACTCTTCGTCCGTCGGTACAGCCCGACCCCATCGCACTCCGGCCCAGAAAGCCATCCTCGCCAGCGACAGGGCCGTCGGCACGATCCCGAACAACTGCAGCCCCGGCACCATGCGCGTCATGGCCGCGACGAGGGCCTCCTGGATCGGCTCCGGCGGCAGGCCCTTGAGCGAGCTGCCGGGCTCGAACTCATTGAGCATCTCCCGCACAATGTCGCGCATCTCCGTGTCCAGCAGCGCCTGCAGGTCAGCCTTCATCGGCCTTCGTCTCCTCCGTCGCCGGCTCGTGATACCAGCAGTTGCCCACCATCGGGACACGCCAGTGGCTCTCGCGCTTCGGGTGGTCGCACAACACGGGCCGCTTCCCGTTGTAGAGCCAGCCGAGCCGCACATGCGCGCAGTCGGCGCAGCCGAAGACCCCGACCGGGCCCGGCACCGTCTCAGTTGTGCGCGCCACTGTCGTTGCCACCATGCTCACAACCTGTCTCCCGTGAAGGCAGCATACTCTGCCTGCCACTGGCCCACCGGCATGAACACGCACCCGATGCTCTCGTACCAGATCCAGCAGCCGCCGGCCTCGTGGGCCAGCACCGCCAGCCGGTACGCCGTCTCGTCATGGCACCCCGCCCGCATCATCCAGCGCCACAGGTTGAACTCCAGGCCCATGAGCCAACCGGCACAGCACTCGTCCTCGGAGATCTGCGACATGAGCGCCCGCAGTTCGTCCGCCGCAGCGTTGGGGCCGTCCTGCCACCACCGGAAGCCCTGCTCAGTCATGGCTTGCCTCCTTCGCCCGGCACTCCGGGCACGTCCACGGTTCGGGACTCCCCATCAGCGCCCCGTCGTTCTCCGCCTTGTCGCACACCGAGCAGAACCGCGTCGGCCGACTGAAGCGCTCCTCTGTCTCCAACCCCGCCAACTCCGAGGCCAGGGTCTCTATCTTCTCCCCGTCCCATGAGAACCCGATGATGATCGCCGGGGCCATTTGCGGGCAGACCACCTTCACGTTCGCCTTGATGAGACACCGATACCGCTCTGCGGCCACGCGGTACTCTAGGCAACGCTTCTCGGCCTGTTCCGCCCGCGCCCACGGGACCTGCGCGTACTCGCGTCCGTCTGGCCCAAGTCCTATCCCGCATGTCGGGCAGAAGTGCCATCCCTCAACGCCGACCCAATTGTTCTCGCTGTTCATGTTCCACCAGCGCACCTCCCACATGCCAATGTACTCGCTCCACCTGTGGCAGTTTACCGGCCCCGGGTTAGTCATGGCTGGCCTCCGCGTTGAGCATACTCCACCATCGCCTTGGCCGTAGCCCTGTTCCCTGACTCGCCATCACCCAGCTCCAGAAATTGCTTGGGAACCGCCATCTGGCGCAGCATCGTCTTGTGCCATACGTCAGTGATTCGCTGGAAGTGCTCAGCCATCGAGGCCACAGCCTTCTCCATGCGGTTGCAACCAACGATCAGCGATTGCATCGTCCATGAGCATCGGCGGTAGTACGCCACCAGATCAGCAGCTGAACCCTCGGCATCCCGCCGCGTCCGGGCCTCCACGCTCGTCGCGAACTCGGGCACCTCGCAGACCCACCGCAACCGACCATTCGTCACTGTTCGGTACACGGCCATCGTTGCCATCACTCCTCGACCCCGAAGGCCTCGCCCATAGCGAGGCGTCGCCGCCAGCACTCCTGCACGTTGGCCTTCGTGCGCTCGTCATCGCCGATGGCCATAGGCTCGCCGAAGCCGATGTCGCATCGGATGGACCCTCCTCCGGTATCACCTTGGCCCGGATCATTGTCGTCAAGGAACTGGACCACCGCACACTTGCCGTCCTGCTCGTACTCACATTCCCACCAGCACTTGCCTCGGCACGCCGTCGCGCATGGTCCCTTCGCCGACTGCAGGCCGATCTTGATCTCGTCCACATGGTGCCCGACCCACTCCGGCTTGCCCGGGGCAGGCTTCGGCTCCGTCTTCTGACGCCCACCCGTGATCCACTCCGCGTACTCGGCCGCTTGGCGCGCCGCATCAGCCCGCGTCGCGCCACGGAACTGGCGGCGCGCATCCAATGCCGTTCGCGTGAAGTACACGTGCTGGCCATGGCTGTCGTAGTCGTACCCCCACGAACTGAAATTGCCCCGTTCCCGCGCCCAGATCAGAACGCCTTCGGACTCTGCCCACGGGGGCACGTCCTGCGTCCGCCGCGACGCCTCCGCCGCCAGCCGGTCGTACTCGCCCTGCGTCAGCACCACCAGCGCCTCCCCCTCGTCGCCCTCGAACGCCACGTTCTTCAGCAACGCCTCCATCTGCTCACGGCTGAACTGCACAGCCATCGGCCAACACCTCCGTTTCGATTGCCCCCCGCCCTAGTCGCCCTCGCCCCCGAAAAGGTCCTCCTCCACGTCCGCCCCTTCCCCTGCCCCCGCCGGGTCCGGCTTCCACGCCTCGCCCTTCCCCGCCCGCCGCCGCTCGCTCTCCACCCGGCTCTCCAGGAACCGCACGTTGTTCGCCACGATCTCCACGACGTAGTTCTTCTTCCCGCCCTCACCACCCCACGACCGCGACTGGATGCGCCCCTCGATCCCCACCAGCATCCCCTTGTCGCAGTACTCGGCCACCAGCTCCGCCGTCTTCTGGTAGCACACAATGGTCAGCCAGTCCGTCTGCCGTTCCCCGCCCTCCGACTTCATCCCGCGGTCCACCGCCAGCCGGAAGTTCGCCACCGGCGTCCCAGTGGGCAGGTACTTCATCTCCGGCGGGCTCGCGATCCTACCCACCAAAACGACACTGTTGACCATCTGCCATCGCCTCCCGTCTCTGTCTCTCTCCCCGCTCTCGCCCCCTACGCCACGATCCCCAGTTCCTCCCGCGCCCACCCCGACAACGCCGCCCGCAATCTCCCCCGGCCCCGGTACACCCGCGACTTCACCGTCCCCACCGGCACCCCCAGCCGTTCCCCGATCGCCTCGTAGCTCAACTCGCCCACCGTCGCCAGCAGCAGCGCCTCCCAGTACTCCTCCGTCATCCCCATCCCCGCCGCCAACACCACCTCGTCCACCTACCCTGTTCATGGCTATATCTTTACTACCAACCCTCCCACCCTGTCAACCCCCATCCCCCTCCCTCAACCCTCCCAACCTTCCACTTCCCTAAATCTATATCACCACCTACCGAAATATAACACACCTGCGGTTTTTTGAGGGTATAAGTCATTGTGCGCGCGAGGCCCCAGAGAAAAACAATGCTTACTGGTTATATGGTTGAGTGGTTACGGAACGCCTGTTCGCCGAACACCTGTGCGAATTGGCTCCTGTTGGCTGCTTCTCCGTGGTACCTGCCAGGGCGCCGGCCATTCGGTGTTCCGTATTTGCTACATCTGGAAGACCAGTGGGGCACCTGCTGTACACCAGACGGCCCCCCGGCCCACTTGCACGACCGCGGGCGCCCTGATCGTCACCTGAACGCGCGGCCAGGTACCTGCAACGGCCGGATCACGTCCACCAAAGGCAGTTTCAACTACCCCCGCGCGCGCGCACACGCGTAAGGTATCTAGTACCCCTAGGGGGAACGGCCGTTGCCGTAGGCGTCTGGGAGGAGGTTGCTAAGTATTATATAGCCAAGCCTGTTACTCTTCTCAGCCGTAGAAGTTGTATGCGTGTGCAATCAGGTCTGTGGGAGGAGGAGCAGTGGAAAGGCAACGGCATACGTCAAGGGCATACGTCAAAGGCCTTTGGTAGGAGGTAGTAGATACCTTGGCGCGCGCATGCGCGACCGTAAAAGTATTTTACTACGAGGATACGTAGTTTTATCTTACCCTATTGACAAGGGTTTTATGGGGTAGTATGGTAGGGGCGTGGACGGGATAAAAGAGAAGAGAAGGTGGCATGATGGCGAAGCGAAGCGCAACGGTCATAGCGGTATTCAACGTACTGAACCCCTCCCCATTCCACGGAGGGCGCGAGGGTTTCCTGCAGGAGGGCGAGGAGGGCCGCGGGGCTCCGACCACTACCCCGAGGGCCGCGGAGGCGACGCAGTATGACGGTTATGACCTACACCGCGCGCAGAGCCGGGCGAAGGCGCTCTGGCCCACCTATGAGTTCCGGCCGGTCAACGTCAAGGTGTGAGCCCAGACTCGGCCGTGGGGAGGCGGCCGGACTGTGGGTTCACCAAACGCGAAAGGGTGTTTGACTATGATCATCACGCACAGGAACATCGCAGAGGTTCGGGAGGCGCTATCGCGGGAACTGCGGTCTCACGACCGGCCCGGGTATATCGCGGGCCCGGAGGACGTATCATGCAAGTGGCGGGAGACCGTAACCCTTGAGTTCCCAACAGGGGAGCTCTGTGATGACGGCCTGAAGACCTTGGCTCTGACCGGAGGGGCGAGGGCATTCCCCGTTCCCCTGACCGGCAATGAGGGCTTCGCGGCGCAGGGGTTAGAGGGCAAGGTCTGTGTTGACATGCCACTATGCCAGGCGCTCTGTCGCATGGACCTGTTGCCGAAGGGCCGAGGGCGCATCACGCGAGTCATTCTGTAGACACGCGACCATGACTCCTGCAGGTGTGGTGGGGTTCCTGCAGGTGTGACGGCCGCACCAAACAGACGGAGGCGAAGATCATGCCAGTACTATATACGAATTATCAGCTTGACGAGGCGCGGGAACTCTACCCGTCGTGTTCGGTCGTGGCCATAGCGAACCACTGCAATTCTGCGCCGTTGTGTGACGCGCTTCGTGGCCACGGGTACAAAGCGGTTCGCCATATCCTGACGGCGCATGATACGGACTTCACCTATGCCGTGGCGGTAGAGGGCAAGCTGACGAAGAGTCAGGTGCGCGAGGTAGAGGCCTTCTGTAACGGGTACCTGACGGCGCGGCCGCGTTGAACCCAGACTCGGCCCTTGGTGGGGAAGGGCCGGAATGTGGGTTCAACGCAACGGAGGAAGATCACCATGAATCGCGCGCAGTGGCAGGAATGGTACCGTGGGCAAAGACGCTTCGGCAACGGCGCAGGTCATCCGTCGAATTGGTCCTACCGCGTTGAATACCTGTGCCTTCTGGCTGATGCGTTGCAAGCTGGCCAGAAGGGCAACGCGCCAAGGGCGTTGACTCTGCTTGCCTGCGCGCGGGTTTGGCGCGTCACTAGCACGGTTCCCTTCGCCTTGCGGCAGTGAACCTGCAACTTCCGCCCTCCTCCCCGACCTGCCGGCCAGAGGGACAGAGGGCAGAGGTGGCCGGTTCCGGCCTGAGTTGCACAATCGCACAATCCGAAAGGGTGTCTGATTATGGCGACAGTTTGCGACGAATGCCACAAGGCGATAGAAGTCCCCGAGGGTTCCGTCACCACGGGTTACGGCGTGGACAAGGAGGGCCGCAAGGTCTGCTTCTCCTGTTGCGCCGAACACGACAAGGCCACAATGGCCGAGGGGCAGGACCCTGTCCTATACCTGACAGAGCAGAAGAGCCCCGAGGGCAACGGGTTCCTGCGGCGCGCCGAGGTGTCGAATTGGCCGGGTTCCCTCAAGTTCCCCGCCGTGGTGGTGGCGCGCAGCAAGCAGTATACGCCGAGTGGTGGTCAGTACGATCGTGTCACGGCGCACTTCCGCGACCACCTCGGCCGCCCTTGGCGCATAGAGGTGCGGGGCGATATGCAGTGCGGCCGGAGTCGTCTGCTCAAGACGGCGTAACCGCAGAGCCCCAAGGGCCGGCGCTTGCCCGGCCCTTTCCTGTGCGGTTACACAATACCCGAAGAGAGAAGGCGTCACAATGCCACAAGCACGGCGCGTTGATTGGCTCAACGGTTTCGGCTATGACCTGATTAGCGAAGAAGGGACCTGGGAGATTCATCTGCCGTATTCCGAAGAGACGGGCAAGGGTTGGGGAACCCGCTTCACTGCTCACTTCTGCCCGGCCGGAGGGTTCGCGAACACGATCACGGGCAAGGGCCCTTCGGCAGAATGCGCTATGGCCACATCACGGCGCATCTGCCGCTTCTGTGATGGTGACGACGTGATGCAGGTTGCCGACACACTCTACAATCCCGAAGTCTATTGGTGCGCGAAGTGCGAAGAGACGTTTGACAGGTTGGGGAATCGCGTTCGCATTCGTATGCTGGTATAGGCGGCCGAGCACACATCCCGAGCGAGAGAAGGCAGATCATGCTTTACCCGCAGAGCGAACGCCAATGGTACCTGTCCTATCTGACCTTTCAGAAGGGCGACGAGGTGCGCGAGCACGAGAGTAGCACGAGTCTCGGGGCGGCGCTGAACATCATGCGCGAAGAGGCGCGCGGGTTCCGCCTCGTGGAATGCGAGGGGGAGAAGGAGGCCTATCTGCGGCGCATCATTGCAGACGAGGTGGCGCGCGGCACGCAGCTTTACCTGTAGTACCTGCGGCAGAGGCCTGCGGCCGGAACCCGCTTCCCCGGCCGCCACCTGTACCGCAGAGGCGCACAATCCGCACAAGGGGCAAGGCCCCGAGGAGTGTTCACAATGGCATTCGCAGTCGGCGACCGAGTCCAGTACAGTACCCGCTTCCTGTCTCACATATCGGCCCCGAGGGGCATTCATGCCAGTGACGGCAAGGGCACAGTCGCCGCCGTCAAGCCGACGGTGAGAGGTGGGCCAGTGTACCTGAAGATCACCTGGGACAAGCCCGAGTTGCACGAGTGCGGCGGTGCCCTTTCCTGCAACGTCGTCAAGCTGACGACGGCAAGCCCCGAGGGGGCGGCACAATGAGACAGGCACTCGACTCGCTGCTCGTGCTCCTCGGCGTCATGGCGGCAGAGGTCGTGGTGGTGGGCGGCACCTTCGGCTTGATATGGGCAGCGGCGCAGTTCCTGGCCCCGAGGTGAGGGGGAAGCCCCACAATGGGGCGCGACGTGGCACAGATGAGCACCACGGCCCGGCAACGGGCACAATAGCGGGGCGCGGCCCCGAGGAGGCAGGACAAGTGGCACGCAGAATCACAGGTGACAAGTACGGGCGGGAAGCGCGGGCGCGGGAAGACAGGGCCATGATGAACGTTCACGGCGGCGGACTGGACACAATCGGCATGAAACCCTGCCGGACCTGTGGCGGGTTCGGCGACCAGGGCGGCAAGTTCGCGAAGAAGGGCGGGGCGGCGGCTTGCCCGACGTGCCACGGCAAGGGCATGGCATTCTGAGACAACAGGCGGACCCGGGCGCGGCCCGGCAACACAGGAGGCAGATCGTGAAGACGCTATGCGACGAATGCCGCAAGGAAGCCGAATACAACGGGTGGACCAATTTCGCCACCTGGGGTGCGAAGCTCATCATGGACAATGACTCGGGGTTGTGGGATTTGGTGCGCGACCTGGCCCGCGAACATCGGGACAACAGCGCCGACCTGCAGGACGCCCTTCGCAGCCTGACGGAGGAACTGTGCGGGCTTGAAGACGGCCTCGGGGTTCCCCGCCCGAGTCTCATGGCGGCGCAACTCCTCGGCGCGGCCCTGTGTGAAGTGAACTGGCGCGAAATCGCGGAGTCGCTGCTGCAGGACCTGGCGGACGAGGAGCCGGAGGAAGACAACGGCGAGGGGGCGACCTCGTGAAACACCTCTTCGGCAACAACTACGGTCCCCGGCAGGTCGGCGGGCAGTGGCAGGTCTGGCTGATTGAATACGGGTGGAGTCCAGCAGTGCGCGGTGGGGACCTGCGGCCCGGCGACGTGCTCCGGTGCAACTACGGCGCGAAGGAACCCGTACTTGTGATTGAGCGCGAGACGGCGGCTACTGTGTGGCTGACGGTGGAGGATCAGGGCAAGGTATACCGGGGCATCCGCAAGGCGAAGACCGCCCTCGTGGCCGTGGCGTCGGCGCAGGCCCTCGGGGGCGAAGTGAAGGCCCTGCGGCCCGTCAAGTGTGGCGGGTGCGGCTACACCGGCTTCTGTGTGTGCAAACGCGAGACGGTCCCGGCAGAGGTCGCACAATAGAGGCCCGGTGCCTTCGTCCTGCGCCGGCTGCGATCACGAATGGAGCGCAGGGCAGTTCACGCTCAACAACGAGGGGTTGCTTGTCGGCTTGCAGGAGTAGAGATTCCGGAGGGGCTTATGCCCCCACAATCGCTCAGGAGGCGCGTACCATGTCACAGGTCAAGCTCAAGTTCCGAGTCCAGCATTTCGACCGCAAGCGGGCCGCACAGACGAAGCGGGCGGACCTCGCGAGGCAGCAGCAGCGGCGGGCCGTGGGGCGCGGGGTGCTCCCCGAGTGCCCGGCGGAGGACCCGCAGGAGGTGGCCGCGTGACCTCGCCCACCATCCGGCACCTGCAGGCCCGCTTCCTGCGCAACGCGGCGCACCTCGCGGGGGACCGGCGCGACCGAAGGCGGCTGCGGGCAGAGGCGGCGCGGTTGGAGGCAGGGCAGGTCGTATTGAGTACCCCGGAGTTTTCCGGGCAACACGACAACAGGAGATCACAATGCCAAACCTGATTATCACGAAGGCGGACTTAGACGAAACCGGGTTGTACGTCGGCGCGGCAGGCAATGTGGAGTGCGACGGCAGCATCATCATCGAGGCCGAATTGGGCACGGTGCGCTTCGCGGCATCGGTGAATGCGAAGGGACACATCGAAATCAGCGCCGGGTCGGGCATCAGCGCCGGGTGGGGCATCAGCGCCGGGGAGGGCATCAGCGCCGGGAAGGGCATCCGCGCCGGGTCGGGCATCAGCGCCGGGGAGGGCATCAGCGCCGGGGAGGGCATCCGCGCCGGGTCGGGCA
>JBAZOP010000047.1 GCA_041648665.1 bacterium
CTCCTTGGCCACCTCGGAGGCGGAGAAGGCGGGGTGCGAGAGCACCTCTGAGAAAAGGGCGAATCCGTCGTGCATGTACTCGGAGAGAAACTCGCAGCGAACCCCGGAGCTGTTGCGGCCGCTGAACCCGTCGATGTTGCCGGCGATGCGCTCGATCTCCTTGGCCACTTCTATGGCGGAGCGCTTGCTCGTTCCCTTGATCATGGACCTCGACATGAGGCCCGAGAGTCCGTTCGTGGCCTCGGTCTCGTATCTCATGCCGCCCATGACCGCTGCGCACATCGCCACCACGGGCACGCTGTGGTTCTCGATGACCTGGAGATGGGCCCCATTTCTGAGCCTCATCCTGTGCAGGCGCTCCGGCTTCTGCCTGGCCGCGCCGCGCGATTTGGCCGTCTTCGACTCCACTGCGCGATGGATATCCTCCGGCTTGCCCGCGAACTTCGAGCCCTTGGGCACGATGAGCGATATCGTGCAATTGCCGGGGTTGAGATATTTCAGCGCTGCTTCCATAGCCGAGGCGGTGCTGACCGATGAGAGCATCTGATAGTAGCGCTCCTCGAAGCGATGGTCATCGGCCGTGGCCAGGAACGAGGCGATCTTGCCGGCCTGTCCCCCCACGGTCTCCTTCTCGTACACCTCGTTGGAGCGGATGTTGAGCTTGGCGCGCGCGAGCTCCCCGGACATCACCGGTTCGACCATTATCCTGCGCACTTCACTTGAGATAGCGGCCATGGCCTTAGGGACGTCCTTGTCGTCCAACATGGCGCCGATCACCCACAGCCCGGGGAACCTGGGTGTGAATGCGAACGAATAGATGTTGTGCACGAGCTTCATCTTCTGCTTCACCTGCTGTTCGAGCCTCGATGAGTCGGTGCCGCCCATGATGTGCGAGAGGACGTCGAGCGACGGCGTGTCGATGTGGTTGAGCTGAGGCACGTGGAAGCCGAGCGCAAGATATGCGCTCTGCACGTTCATCTCCTTGACGATGAGGCCTGCGCGCGTGTGAGCCGGCTCCTCGGGGATCGAGACGGAGGGCGGGAACGGGCCCTCGAAGCCCTCGAACTGTTGCTCGATCTGCTTGAGCATGGAGGCCGTCTCGAAGTCGCCGACGGCGATGAACGCGATGTTCTTCGGCCCGTACCATCTCCTGTGGAAATCGAGCAGCTGCTCCCGCGTGAATGACTTCACCGTGTGCGGGAAGCCTATGATCGGCCTGCCGTAGGGATGGACTTTGTAGGCGGTGTTGAAGAGGTGCTCGATCACCATCCTGCCCGGGTTGTCGTGCTCGCGCCGGATCTCCTCCAGTATCACCTCGGCCTCGCGCGCGAGTTCGTCGGCGTCGAAGAGCGGGTGTTTCACCGCGTCGGCGAGTATCGCCAGGCCGCGGTTCGCGAATTGAGTGGCCATGTTGATGTAGAAGACCGTCTGGTCGAGCGATGTGTAGGCGTTGATGTCTCCGCCCGCTGCCTCGACGTCCCGCGCTATCGTGCCGGTGGGCCTGGTGGGCGTGCCCTTGAAGAGCATGTGCTCGATCACGTGGCAGATGCCCGCCTCCGCGTCCGTCTCGTGCGCGCTGCCCACCTTCACCAGCGCCTGGAAGGAGACGACCTTTGCGGAGTGGTTCTCCTCGAGCAGGACCTGCATTCCGTTTTTCAACTGGAAAGTCTCTATGGCCATGAGGGAGTCCTCGCGTACGTGTCAGTGGCGGGCCTTGGGAGCGATCGATGCGGCCGCCAAATAGTCTTGAAATTCCGAAGGGTTTTGCTACGGTGCCCCCTGAATCTTGTAGCGGAAGCGGGTCTGAAAAGAAAGCGAAAATGTTGGATGGGTGGGGTATGTCGATGAAGAGATGGGAAAAGATGAGCGTCGCGGAGCTGGAGGCCGAGGTCCGCCGCCACAACCGCCTATATTTTGTGAAACATACGCCCGAGATCCCTGACATGGAGTTCGACAGGCTCGTCGAGATCCTGCGATCCAAAGCCCCGGACTCGCAGGCGCTCACTGAGATCGTCTCCGACGTAAGGCCCGCTGGCGTCAAGGTCCGCCATGCTGCGCCCATGCTCTCGCTGGACAAGTGCTACGACGACGAGGCGCTCATGGACTGGGCCTCGAAGTTCGCGGGCGACGTGATAGCCAGCCCCAAGATAGACGGCGTAGCGGTAAGCATCCGCTACGACAAATCCGGGGCCATCGTCCTCGCAGCGACGCGCGGCGACGGGGTCGAGGGTGAGCGGATAACCGAGAATGTGAAACAGATAAAGAGCGTCCCCGGCGAGGCAAAGGGCCTTGCGAGGCTGGGCGATGAGGATGGGGCAGAGGTCAGGGGCGAGATCTACATGCCGCTGTCGATATTCAAGAGGTACGAGGCTGAATTCGCCAATCCCCGCAATCTGGCTGCAGGAGCCGTGAAGCAGAAGGACCCGAAAAAGACCGGCGATTATTCGCTCTCCTTCTTCGCGTACGACCTTCGCGGCACGAAGATAAAGACCGAGCACGAGAAGCTCGCAGCGCTCGCGAAGGAGGGCTTCACGACCATCGAGTGGCGCAGGGTCTCGCGTGAGGAGATGCAGAAGGCATTCGATCACTTCCAGGGGAAGCGCGCATCCTACGACTTCGAGACGGACGGCGTGGTCTTCAAGGCCGACTGCGTGGATGAGCAGGAGAGG
The DNA here is from genome assembly GCA_041648665.1 of bacterium. NCBI lineage: Bacteria > bacterium. The sequence continues at coordinate 2,670 of JBAZOP010000047.1, forward strand.
CTGGGCGATACGGCGCACCACCCGCGCTTTGCGATCGCCTACAAGTTTCAGGGGGACTCCGGCGTCACTACTCTTACAGAGGTGGAGTGGAGCGTGTCGCGCACAGGCGCGATAACTCCTGTGGCGATCGTGGAGCCAGTGGAGCTCTCGGGCGCGATGGTCTCGCGCGCCTCCATGCACAACCTGGGCATCGTGCGCGAGTTCATCGAAAATGGGCTCGGGATCGGCGCGCAGGTGGTGATGATGAGGCGCGGAGGTGTGATCCCTCACGTCGAGAAGGTCGAGAAGCCGGGGAAAGGCACGATCGAGATACCCCCAAAATGCCCCTCGTGCGGCGCTGCCGTGCGCGAGGAGGATGACTTTCTCTACTGTACGAACGCAAAGTCCTGCGTGCGCGCAAAGATCGCCGAGCTAGAGCACTTCGTGAAGGCAGTCGGCATAGACGGATTCGGCGAGAAGCTTCTCGAGAAGCTCTATGAGAGCGGAGAGGTGACAGAGCCGGCCGACTTCTACGAGCTCAAGGTCGGGGATCTTTTGGAGTTCGAGCGCATGGGAAAGACGCTGGCCGCCAAGCTCGTGAGCAACGTGCAGGCCAGGAGCCGCATCCCGCTCGGGGTGTTTCTTGAGGGCCTGGGCATCCGGGAGCTCGGGAGGCACGCTGCAAAGATACTCGAGGGTTTCGGCTCGCTGGACAAAGTGCTTTCCCTCACAGAGGAGGAACTCTCGCAGGTGAAGACGATCGGGCCGGTCATCGCGCGCGAGGTGGTGGAGGGGCTCAAGGCCAGGCGCAAGCTGATCCGCAAGCTCCTCAAACACGTCGTGGTGACGGCGGATGAGAGGCCGAAGACTGCCGGGCTCCTGGATGGAAAGAACTTCCTCTTCACCGGCAAGCTCCTCGCCATGGAGCGCAGCGAAGCGCAGAAGCTCGTGGAGGGGCACGGAGGCGTGGCCGCCGAATCAATGACAAAGGAGATCGACTACCTCGTTGTCGGCGACGGCGGCGGCGCGGGTTCGAAACTCGCGAAGGCGAAGAAACTTCAGGGGAAGGGCGGGAGGGTTCAGATAATAGGCGAGAAGGAATTCATGCGGATGATAAGGAGCTGACGTCTCCCGCCACAATCAGAGGAACTTTTTTATGCCTGCGATAGACAGTGTTCCGGATTCATACCGCAGTCTCGCTCCTGATGAGGTGCGAAGCCGCATACGCGCGCACAAGGAGCGGCTGGGCGAGAAACTCCTCATCCTGGGCCACTATTATCAGCGCGACGAGGTGATCGAGTTCGCCGATTTCCAGGGTGATTCCTTTAATCTGGCGCAGCACGGCGCTGCCTCCAGCGCCGAACATATCGTTTTCTGCGGCGTGCGCTTCATGGCCGAGTCCTCCTCGATCCTGGCGAAACCCGGCCAGCACGTGTACCTGCCCGCGCTCGACGCGGGCTGTCCGCTTGCGGACATGGCTCACATCTCGCAGGTCGAGGCGGCGTGGCGCATGCTGGAGGATGACGGGATTGCGGAACGGTTTCTCCCTGTCGTGTACATGAACTCAAGCGCGGAGGTGAAGGCTCTCTGCGGGGAGCGCGGCGGCACGATCTGCACCTCATCGTCCGCGGCCAAGGCATTCGACTGGGCGGCAGGACAAAATAAACGGGTATTCTTCATTCCCGATCGGAACCTCGGCATCAATACGGCGCTGGCAAAGGGGTTCAGGAAAGAAGAGATCGCTGTGTGGGACCCGTTCAAGCCGAATCAATCCGCTGCAAGGGGCGCCAAGGTCCTCATCTGGGACGGACACTGCCACGTGCACACCTTCTTCACGACGAGGGAGGTGGAGCTCGCGCGCGCGCAGTATCCGGGGTGCGTGATAGCGGTGCATCCGGAGTGCGAGCCCGATGTCGTAGCCATCTCCGACAAGAGCGGTTCGACCGCGTTTCTCAAGAAGTGCGCGGACGAGGCCCCTGCAGGCTCGACCGTGGTCATAGGCACCGAGATCAACTTTGTCTCCAGGATCGCGCGTGAAAATCCGGGCAAGCGGATCGTCCCGCTGGCGCGCTCGCTCTGCCCCAACATGTTCCGCACCTCGGCGGCCGACCTGCTCTGGGTGCTGGGCGAGCTGGGCCGGGTGAACGAGGTCCGGGTGGCGGATGAGGTGGCCGTGGGGGCCAGGGCCGCCCTGGACAGGATGCTGAGTCTCTGATCAGGCCGCCGGAACCTGGAAAATCCAAGCTAACTAATCGATAATTAAAGACAATTATCTTTGTCCAGGGACGCAACTTAAGGGGTGGGGCAACCGATAATATAGTTGGAGAGGTAACCCTATGTTCGCTGCAGGACAGGTAGTTCCAACCAATGCTGCCGAAGCCGGGGCCCTGCGCGATGACATGAACGCTCAGGCTGCCGATCTCACTGACCGCAACGGCGAGGCTGCAGACGCCCGTGGTTCAGTCGAGGACACGAGCAACGCGCTTAACGATGCCAGGCAGGCGACCGCGGATGCGAAGCAGGAGGCGGACTATTCGAAGAACCTCGCGCGCAACGCACAGCAGGAGCTCGATCAGGCGCTCGAATCGATGGAGCAGTACCAGCGCCAGATCGAGAATGAGCTCAAGTCGCTCAACCCGGACAAGGATAGGGTGGCGTCGCTGTACGAGCAGGCCAGGTTCCAGCACGAAATGTTCCTTGATGAGGTCAGGCAGAAGCTTGCCGAGGGTAAGCAGGAGCTCTTCTCAGAGCAGCAGAATCGCGACGCAGAGATCTGGAGATGCATCTGCGCCCTGATATCCGACATGGGCAGGGCGATGATAACGGACCTCGTGGGCCGCAGCTCGGCTTCCAAGAGCTTAAATTTCCCCAGCTACTTCTCTCCGAAGCAGGAGCCGACGGATCAGTCCAAGTACACCTACAACAGCGCCCAGGCTGCAGAGCGCGAGGTCGCGGCAAAAGAGGCTAACATCAGGGATCGCTCGGCCAGCAACCCGTATGCGCAGATGGTCGCCGACAAGAAGTCAAAGCTTGCCGAAAATCAGGGCAAGGAGAAGAGCGCCAACGCGACGTATGCGTCAGCCGAGTCTGCAGAGGCAAAGGCGAAGAGCGCATGGGAAGGCGCGCGAGAGGTTTACAACAGCGCCAATACAACGGCGGAGCTGGCGCAGAACAAACTCAACGACATGACCCGCGGGCTCCAGACGTATGCGGACAAGATCAACGAAGAAGACATGAAGCAGCGTCAAGAGGCGGCAGAGCGTCAACAGCAGCAGGCCTGATCTGGAACTTCAACTTCAACCCGAGTTATTTCACACGACCTGAAAGGTCTATCCCGTCTATCCGCGCGTCGCACTTGGGACACGTGGACCTGTGCGTGATGCGGTTTTCCCCTATGGCGAAACCCTCGCGCTCGATCAGGAGCTCGTTGCAGCTGTAGCAGTACGTGTTCTCCGATGGGTCGCCCGGCATGTTCCCCATGTACACGTAGCGCAGCCCGGCCTTCTTGCCTATCTCGTACGCCCTCTTGAGCGTGGCCGGAGGAGTGGGCGGAGTACTCGTGCGCTCGTAGCGCGGTGTGAAGCGGCTTATGTGCCAGGGGATCTCACGGCCCGCCTCGACCAGGAAATGCGCTATGTCTTTGAGCTCCGCCTCGTCGTCGTTCATGCCTGGCACGATGAGCGTAGTGACCTCGACCCAGATCCCCAGCTCGCGCATGTACTTTATGGAGTCGCACACGCCGTCGAGCTGCGCCTTCATCACCTTGCGGTAGGTGTCCTTGCGGAAGGACTTGAGGTCCACGTTCGCCGCGTCGAGATACGGCCTGATCAAGTCCAGCGCCTCGCGCGTCATGTAGCCGTTGGTCACGAAGCAGTTGCCGATTCCCTCGGCCTTCGCGAGCTTCGCGATATCGTACGCGTATTCGAAGAATATCGTGGGCTCGGTGTAGGTGTATGAGATCGACGCGCAGCGGTGCGTCTTCGCGTTCTTCACCGCCGCCTCGGGAAGGACCTCGCGCATCGCGACCTCGGGCGAGTCGCCGTGGCGATACTGGGATATCTCCCAGTTCTGGCAGAAGTCGCAGCGGAAGTTGCAGCCGGGCGTGGCTATCGAGAACGCGCTCGATCCCGGCTTGTAGTGAAAGAGAGGCTTCTTCTCGATGGGATCCACCGCCATTGATATGGGTTTTGCATAGAAGATGGATTTCAGCGTGCCCGCGTCGTTGTAGCGCACCTCGCAGATGCCGTATTTGCCCGCCTCGATCAGACAGTTGTGGCGGCAGAGGCGGCAGCGTACCCTGTCGCCCTCCCTGCTGTAGAGCATCGCTTCTTTCATCCGACTCCTTTCCAAGAAATGAGCGCAGGTCGCCGATCACTGACCGGGGATTTCGATCTTGAACCTGCGCATCTTAGCCTGCATGCTGGTGCGCGCGATGCCGAGCCTGCGCGCGCTCTGAGATATGTTGCCTTTGCACTCGTTGATCACCTCTATGAGGTAGGCCCGCTCCTGTTCGCGCAGCCTGCCCTTGTGGCCTTTCCTTGGCCCCATGAATGAGAGAAAAATATCTTTTCGCTCGATAACGTCGTGGTCGCAGAAGATGAGCGTCCTCTCCAACGCGTTCCTGAGCTCGCGCGCGTTGCCCATCCAGGGGTGCCCTCGCAACGCTTCGATCGCGTCGTCGCTGAGACTGGGGCTGCGGCCCTCCTTTGCCAGGGAGGTCAGGAAGTGGGAGGCGAGCGGTTCGATGTCTTCGGGCCGCTCGCGCAGCGAAGGGATGTCGACCGGGATGACGTGGATGCGGAAGAGCAGGTCCTCGCGGAATTTCCCCTCTTTGGCCATGTCGCGAAGGTTGCGGTTGGTCGCGCAGACGAGCCTGAAGTCCGCGTCTATCTCCTGCTGGCCGCCGATGCGTCTGATCTTTTTGTCTTCGAGCACGCGCAGGAGCTTGGTTTGCATGGGGAGCTCCATCTCGCCGATCTCGTCCAGGAACAGCGTGCCGCCGCCCGCCTGCTCGATGAGGCCCGGTGTGCGCTCCACGGCGCCGGTGAACGCGCCGCGCTCGTGTCCGAAGAGCTGGCCCTCGATGATGCCCGCCGGAAGCGCGCCGCAGTTTATCGCGACGAACGGCCCGCGGTTCCTGCGCGAGAGCCTGTGCACCTCGCGCGCGGCCAGCTCTTTGCCGGTGCCGCTCTCGCCCGTGATCATGACCGGCGCGTCCGAGGGGGCGGCGCGCGCGATCAGTGCGAAGACTTCGCGCATGGCCCTTGAGCGTCCCACCATCTCGCCGAGCTTCTCCGAGTTGGAGGGCACGAGCTCTTCGGCGTCGGAGAAGACGCGGTAGTACACGGTCGATCTGCCGATTGTGAACGAACCCTGCCTGTCCATGGCCGCCTGGGTCACGCGCGTGGCGTTCACGAAGAGGCCGTTGGTCGAGGCGAGGTCCACGATCTTCACCCTGTCGCCGTCCATGACGAGCTTGCAGTGGCGGCGCGATACGTACGGATCGGCCACCGCCACGTCGCAGGAGGCGTGGTGACCGATGATGATCTCGGCCTTTGCAGTGCGCTTCTTGAGAGGGGCCTGCTCCGGCGTGCGGACTATGAACTCCACGCGCCTGGTCGAGAGCCTCTTGCTGGCCGGGTCGAACGCCAGCACCTGCGTCGCGTGCGGCTCTGCCGCGATGGTGCGCACAGGCACCGCGTCGACCGTGGTCTCGATGACGAGGTTCCAGGGGCCGACTGCTATGCGGTCCCCCGCGTCTATGCGCGCTTCCTTCGTGCGCTCGCCGTTGACGAGCATGCCGTTGGTCGAGAGATCCTGCACGATGAGCGCGCCGTCGCGCCATTCGATCCTGCAGTGTTCCCTGGAGATGTCCGGGTCGAGAAGTCTGATGGTGCTTTCAGAGGAGCGGCCGACGGAGACGGGTTCGGTCCCGATCGGCTGCCTGAGGAGCATCTTGCCTGCGCGCTGGAGCGCGATCTCCAACATATTTAGAATTTAGTGGGGCGCCCTGGCGCCGTCAATCGTTAGATTCAAACTGCATCGTTTTCGTCTGAACTGCATCGAATCGATGCACGTCGCGTGCCAGATTTTCTCCTTTCGCGTCCCATCCCCCTTTCTGTGTGGCATGAAATCTGCATTGGAAGGGATTCGATGAGATCAGCCGCAATCATCCTGATGTTCTTCGTGTCCCTAGTTGCGCGCATGGCGTGCGCCGATATCCGGATCGATGAACACGTGCACTCGAGGGATATCTCAGGGAGCGGATTTCTTTTGATTGAAGACCCGGCGTCGATGATCGTGCCCCCCGCGCGATTTGAGCTCATGCCTCTGCTTGCGCCTGCAGAGGGCAGGGTGACCTCGATGTTCGGGGTACGCAGAGACCCGATCAACGGCAGGAGGGCTGCGCATGCCGGCATGGACATCGCCCGCAGCGAAGGCGCGCCGGTGTGTGCTGCGGCCGCGGGCAGGGTCGGATTCGCGGGGCTGATCTCCGGCTGCGGGATCACCGCGATCCTGGATCACGGCGCAGGGCTTGAGACCCGCTATTGTCACATGGATTCGCTCGGAGTGAGGCAGGGGCAGGTGGTGGCGCAGGGACAGAGGATAGGGAAGATCGGCGCCACCGGCCGCGCCACGGGTCCACACCTGCACTTCGAGGTCCGCCAGGACGGAATCCCGATCGATCCCGCGGAACATCTGTATTACTGATGAATCAACCTGAGACGGAGAGGGTCGAGGCATCCGCATCGATCCTCTCCGTCAAATCGGCACTTCGGTCATCGTGAACAACTCCATGATATCCCTCTATTTTTTCGTAAGGGATATCATGGAGTTGCATTTTAACTGAGCAGCGACACGTTCGCGTTTTTCTAGCAACTTTTTTTTGATCTGTGCGATAAGGGTGGAGTAAGCAAGTAAACGCAAAGGAGTGCATATGAGCATGATGTTCAACAATGGAATTTCATTCCGGACGCTCGGGCTTCCGGCGACTCCTGTGCAGGCCGCGGTGACCGCCAGGGTTCCGATGATAAGCCCCGGGGTATTGGGGAGGGTCGAGCAGGCAGATGTGAGGGCGCATGCCCCAAGGCTCGTCAATTATGGAAGTGGATATGCGCCAACGGCGAAGGGGCTGCGACAGATCGACGCGCGCGATGTCAACGCTTTTTCGAATCCATTCGCCAGGCATAATGTGCCCATCGGAGATGCCGCCTTCAGCGGTGCGGCAGTGACAATGCCGGCCTTGGATGCTGCAAACATCTATGCTGATCCAGATGCGCTGCATGTCCATCCCATGTTGGATCCGTCTATCGGCGCCGAAAGGATGATCGACCCAAAGGCGGGGCAAACAGAGGGCATGTGGGCGATGGATATTAGTACGATTCTAGGTGGCGGAGCAGCCTGCGGGTTACTCTTGGCATTGGTGGCAGGGATATCTGGTATGATGCGGAGAGTTCTTCCCGTCGACGAAGTGGATCAACTGATAGCTAAATTGAAAGAGGCCCCGGACGACGCTGTCCTCAAAGCCTTCAGGGAAACAACCAAAACAAGGCAGAACATAACTCTGTTCAAGCAGCTCTTGGAGAGGAAGTCATGGAAGACTGTCGACGAGGCCTTGAGGTATTCTTCAAGGCAGCACAATGATGACGCGCGAAACTCCTTGGTTGAGCTCGTAATCGGACAGATGGATGGGGCCCCGGACAGCACGATAGCTCAGGCCTTTATTACATCGAAAACGATAGAAAGCGGCGTCTCACTTTTTAACGGGTTATTGGAGCGAGGGAGCTGGGAGGAGACGGACAAGGCGCTGGCGCATGCGAGTGTCAATTGGAATGTAGAAGCCAAGGATCACCTGGCGAAGAAAGTTCTGAAATGGCTGGGAGATGCCCCGGTCTCGACGCTCGGGCTTGCGGCCGTATGCAGCGATTCGGAGAGTGATACAGAGACCCTGTTTCGTGAGTTGACGAAGAAAGAGGCATGGCACGCCGTGGACAGCGTGCTGGATTATGCGAGGAGGAAGTGGAATGCTAACTCGAGGAATATGTTGGTCGGGGTAATTTTGGAAGGCGTGGAGGGTTTGCCCTCACTCACCATCGAGAAGGCTGCGTACACTTCGAGTTTCATCGAAACCACCGTCAAATTGTGTGAAGTCCTCTTGTCGAGGGGGGAAGCGGAGGCGCTCAAGCGGATCGCCGAATATGCTCACCAACATTGGAATGATCAGGCCCAGGCTGCGATCAGCCCCTTTGGCATCAGGGCGTCGTTCGCCGCCGGTAGAGTTCAGCCTGTTTCTGCTGTAGCCCCCGTCAAAAAGCCGGGCCCGCCGTGTGAATTCTGCGGCGGACAGACATGGCAGGGAGAAGGTAAATGCGGCGGCTGTGGCGCTCCCGTGAAGCGGAAAGCTGTCTAAGTTCCGGAATCAAGGCTTCCGGTGCGCTGCGGATCTTAAGGCTTCTGAAAAGTAAATTGATCCAGAACTGACAAGACAACAGGCCCCGCGACCGCGGGGCCTTTTTTTGTCACAGCAGGGCAACAACTGCAGCCGGCAGCATCTTCCTTCCCTTTTCCAGGTATGATTTGAATTTACCTCCGATACGCGCAACGCTACGGAGTGCTGTGGCGAGCTCCGTAGGTCTCTCCTCGGCGAGTACGGCGATGAGCTCCGCTGCCTGTTCCAGATCCTTTTGCGTCTTGGCGGCCTCAGACGAGGGCCTGCGCGCGGCGATCGCGAGCTTGTGCACGGCAAAGCGGGCGGGGTTAGGCACTGTGACCGCTATACCCTTGCCCGGCCCGATCAGGACCGCGTCGATCGCATCCTTGATCAGGAAATCGAGAAAGGGCAGCGGTGTCGCGCCCGCGCCGCTTATGTTCGGGAGCTTCACGTTTCCGCGCGGCCTTCCCGCAAGCGGAGTGAGCAGATCTACCCTGAGCCCCTCAGCGGAGAGAAAGGAAGACGAAGGATATTTTGCGGAGAGTGCCGGGACCTCGTGAAAGTTGAGTCCGGTCTTTCGGAGGATGGCGAGAATATCCACCGACCTGGGGAGCGCAACTGAGATGGTCGGCTCGCTCACGATGTCTATGTCGTTCGTCCTGAGCGAGCTGCCTGCGAAGATTGCGCCCAAAAGACAGGAGTAGGCTGCAAAGGCTTGAGTGCCTATCAACACTCCGTGTTTGTGGGCGAGCCCTGCGTCCGAAAGCGCCGAGAGCGCCTGGGCCTCTCGGCGGTCGAGCGAGGGCAGGCCCCCTCGGCGGAGCATCGCCGCAAGTCTCTGCTCTTTCTTGACGAGTTCGCTGAGGGCTTTCTTCCTATCCAGCGCCTTGGCCCTGGCTGCCTCCACCTTTGTGTCGTTATTTGGATTTGATGGCCCGAAGTAGACCTGTTTTGCGACCCCATCCTCGTAGCGCTGCATGTACCAGTAGGTGGCTCCCTTGACGCGCTTTCGGGCAAAGGTCCCCTCGGCGTGCATCCCGCGCTCCATTTCGACTCTCGCCAGCGCCGCCTCGCGGAATTCGGCGCAGAGCGTCCTCACCGCCAGATCCATTCTCTCCATGTTATACGTTATAACATGGATTAATACAGATATCAACGTATAACTGGAGCGACCGGAATAACGGGTTTGAGTTATTTTCGGAATTCGCATAGTAAAGGCGGCCTATGGAAAAGCGAAATTTAAAGGACGACGCCTTGCGATATCATCGCGAGGGCAGGCCGGGCAAGATCGAGATAAGCATCACCAAGCCATGCGCCACCCAGCGCGACCTCTCGCTCGCGTACACGCCCGGCGTGGCCGAGCCCTGCCGCGAGATCGAGCGCGACCCCACCCTCGCGTACGAGTACACGGCGCGCGGAAATCTCATCGCCGTGGTCAGCAACGGCACCGCGGTGCTGGGGCTGGGCGATATCGGGCCGCTCGCCGGCAAACCAGTGATGGAGGGCAAGGCGCTCCTCTTCAAACGCTTCGCAGACGTTGATGCGTTCGACATAGAAGTGGATGAGAAGGACCCTGCCAAACTCATTCAGATCGTGAAGTCGCTGGAGCCCACCTTCGGCGGCATAAACCTCGAGGACATCAAGGCGCCCGAGTGCTTCGAGATCGAGCGTGCGCTCATCGAGGCGATGGATATCCCGGTATTCCACGACGACCAGCACGGCACTGCGATCATCACCACCGCCGGTCTCATGAACGCGCTTGAGATCACGGGCCGCAGGGCAGGGGAGATCAAGGTGGTCTTCTCCGGCGCCGGCGCCGCCGCTGTCTCGTGCGCGCGCATGATCGAGTCGCTCGGCGTGCCCGTGGACAATATTTACATGTGCGACCGCAAGGGGATGATCACCCACGACCGCGCCGAGCAGGAGCCCTGGCGCGGCCGCTTTGCCAAACGCTCCGGCCCCGCGGACCTCGCCGCGTGCATGAAGGGGGCGGACGTGTTCGTCGGCCTCTCTGCGGGCGGGGTGGTGTCAAAGGAGATGGTGAAGTCTATGGCTGCGCGGCCGATCATATTCGCCATGGCCAACCCTGACCCGGAGATCATGCCCGAGGATGCGCGCGCTGCGAAACCGGACGCGATCATAGCCACCGGTCGCTCGGACTATCCGAACCAGATCAACAACGTGCTCGGCTTCCCGTTCATCTTCCGCGGCGCGCTCGACGTGCGCGCGCGCAGGATAAGCGAGGGGATGAAGATGGCGGCCTCTCGCTCGCTAGCAGCTCTCGCCAAGGAGCCGGTGTCCAAGTCCATATGCGACGCCTATAAGGTGGATCGCATCGAGTTCGGAGTTGATTACATCATCCCCAAGCCCATCGACCCGCGCGTGCTCCTGTGGGAGGCACCCGCGGTCGCCAATGCCGCCTGCGACGAAGGCTTCGCCCGAAAGCCGATCAAGGACATCGAGCTCTACAAGAAATCCCTCGCAGCAAGACTCAAGATCACTGGCTGATTTCGATTGTCATGTTTATATCCGCCGCAGGGGCGGAGTGGGTGATGGCGCCGACCGAGATGAAGTCCACGCCTGTCTCGGCATAGGCGCGCACGTTGGCGAGCGTCACGTTGCCCGAGACCTCGAGCTTCGCGCGGCCTGCCGCCAGCTTCACCGCCTCGCGCATCTGATGGACGGTCATGTTGTCCAGCATCACGATATCTGCTTTGCAATCGAGCGCCTCTTTGACCTGGTCCAGCGTGCACGTCTCGATCTCGATCTTCTGGTCCGGTTTTCTTGCGTTGATCGCGAGCTTCACTGCGTTGCAGATCGAGCCTGCGGCCGCGATGTGATTGTTCTTGATGAGGAAGCGGTCGTAGAGTCCCATACGGTGGTTCTGGCACCCGCCCATCTTGGCCGCGTGCTTCTCGAGCTCGCGGTAGCCGGGCGCGGTCTTCCTGGTGTCGAGCACGATCGTGTTCGTTCCTGCGACTGCATCCGCGAACTTTCTCGCCAGGGTGGCGATTCCGCACAGGCGCATGAGAAAGTTGAGCGCGATTCGCTCTGCAGCGAGCAGCGAGTGAGCGCTCCCCTCAACCGTGGCGAGCACATCGCCCGTCTTGCAGAGGTCCCCGTCGGCTGCCCGCGTCTGCCACGTCACATTGGAGTCAATGGCCTCGAAGACGCGGCGCGCGGTGTCGAGCCCGGCGAGGACGAGCGTTTGCTTTGCGCTGATGTATCCTGCGGCCTCGAGCGAGGCCGGCACTGTGGCCTGGGCCGTGATGTCGCCGCTTCCCACGTCCTCCTCGATGGCCATCTGTATGAGTTGGTCCAGTTTGTTCATAGATTATCCCAATGCAGCGAGGGCCTTTCTCAATTTCTCGAGGCGGGCCTCTGCTTCTTGCTTCTTGGCGCGCTCGCGATCCACGATCTCTGAGGGCGCCCTGGCTGTGAACGACTCGTTGCCGAGTTTTCGATCCACCGCTTCAATCTCGGACTCGGCGCGCGCGATCTCCTTTGAGAGTCTGGCGCGCTCGGCTTCGATGTCGATCAGACCCGCGTACGGGATGTAGGTTGTCTGGCTCTGTGTGACGCCGGTCGCCGCCTTCTTGGTCTCCTCGGGCTCATGGCCTGCGCTCACCGAGACGAGCCGATCCACGCGCGCCAGGTGTTCCACGTATCGCGGCGCCTCTTCGGAGAGCTTTGCCATGTGCTTGTCGTGGAAAGCTGCTATCGCAACGGGTATGCGCTTCTTAGGGTCCACGTTGCTCTCGCCTCGGATGTTGCGGATCGCCTCCACAGGCTCCATGATCGCGGCGCTGAACGCATCCGCCTCGTCTTCGAAGCGAGGTTTTTCGGCCTTCGGATAATGCGATGTGATCAGCATCTCCTCTTCGGGCATGAGATGCCCCCATATTTCCTCGGTGATGAAGGGGAGGAAGGGGTGCGCGAGTTTTAGGATGTCCGTGAGCACGCGCCTCAGCGTGTGCTGCGTGGCTGCTCTGGCTTCGGGGTTGTCCTTGTCGTTCAGGTGCAGCTTCGCAGCCTCCACGTACCAGTCGCAGAACTCGTTCCACACGAATTGATACAGGGTCTGAGCCGCCACGCTGAATTTGAAGTCGTCCAGCGCCTCGCGCATGTTGAGCGTGACGTGAGAGAGGCGGTTCAATATCCAGCGGTCCGCGAGGTTGAGGAGTTTGTCGGCCGGCGCTTTGTCCGGAATGTCCTCCAGGTTCATCATCGCGAAGCGAGCCGCGTTCCAGAGTTTGTTGCAGAAGTTGCGGCCCATCTCGAACTTGGATTCGCTGAGCTTTAAGTCCTGGCCTTCGGTGGATAGCACCATGAGCGAGTATCTCATCGCGTCGGCGCCGTACTTGTCGATAACGTCGATCGGGTCTATTCCGTTGCCGAGCGACTTCGACATCTTGCGGCCCTGCTCGTCGAGTATCGTTCCGTGGATGTAGACGTCCGAGAAGGGGACGTCTCCCATCATCTTGAGCCCCATCATCACCATGCGCGCGACCCAGAAGTAGATGATGCCGCGGTCGGTGACGAGGGTGGCGGTCGGGTAATATGAGGCGAGCGGTGCCGTCTCTTCGGGCCAGCCGAGCGTGGAGAAGGGCCAGAGTGCAGAGGAGAACCACGTGTCGAGCACGTCTTCGTCCTGTACGAGGTTTGTGCCGCCGCAATGGGGACACTTGGTCGGCGTGTCGCGCGCCACTATCGGAGGACAATTCGTCCTCTGGTTGCCGTCGGACGGATTGGTGCAGTACCACACCGGTATCCGATGTCCCCACCAGATCTGGCGGGAGATGCACCAGTCGCGCGCGTTTTCGAGCCACTGTAGGTAGAAGGATTCCCAGCGGTCGGGGTGAAAGTGAATCTTTTTCTCCGTGTTTTCTTGAATTTTGATTGCGTCGCCTGCCAGTCCCCTCATCCTCACGAACCACTGGTCAGAGAGCCACGGCTCGATCGTCGTATGGCATCGGTAGCAGTGGCCCACTGCATGCAAGTGGTCCTCGATTTTATCGATCAGCCCCTGACTCTCCAGCTCCTGCACGAGCACGTCCCTGCAATCGTCGCGCGTAAGACCCCGGTATTTTTCGGGCGCCTCGTCGCTCATGGTCGCGTCTTCGTTCATCACGTTGATGCGCGGGAGATTGTGCCGCTCGCCTATCATGAAGTCGTTGGGATCGTGAGCAGGAGTCACCTTTACCGCGCCGGTGCCGAATGAGGAATCCACGAAGTCGTCCGCCACGATCGGAATCCTGCGCCCGGTCTCGGGCAGGTGCACGAGCTTTCCTATCAAGTGCGTGTAGCGCTCGTCCTTCGGGTTCACCGCCACGGCGGTGTCGCCGAGCATGGTCTCCGGACGCGTCGTTGCGACGGTCACGTGGCCCGCGCCCTCGACCATGGGGTATTTGATGTGCCAGAGGCTTCCTTTTTCGTCCTTGTGATCCACCTCGTCGTCGGCGAGCGCGGTGCGGCAGCGCGGGCACCAGTTCACTATGTATTTGCCGCGATAGATCAGCCCCTCGTCGTAGAGACGCACAAAGCACTCGCGGACCGCGCGCGTGAGTCCCTCGTCGAGCGTGAATCGAGTGCGTTCCCAGTCGCAGGATGCGCCGAGCGCGCGCAGCTGCGTGAGAATCCTGTCGCCGTACTGCTCGCGCCACTTCCAGATGCGTTCGATCAGCGCCTCGCGGCCGATCTGCTGGCGGCGCTTGCCCTCGGACTTGAGGAGCTCGCGCTCGACCACGTTTTGCGTGGCGATGCCCGCGTGGTCGGTCCCCGGTTGCCAGAGCGCCGCGAAGCCGTCCATGCGCTTGTAGCGGATGAGCACGTCCTGCAATGTGTTGTTGAGCCCGTGCCCCATGTGGAGCGCGCCCGTCACGTTGGGCGGCGGGATGACGATGCAGTAGGGCTTGGCCTTCGGCGAATCCGGCGCGTGGAAGGCGCCCGATCGTTCCCACGCCTCGTACCAACGCGCCTCCACCTCTTTGTGCTCGTATGCTTTTGGCAGTTCCTTCAAAACCCTCTCCGATCGATGATTTCTAAGGAGGCAGAATATCTAGGGAATTCAGGCGAAGGTGTCAACAAGCTTCAGTTGTGGGGGTGCCCCGCATTTGTAGACGGAACGGGTCGGCGCACTCTTCTCGCTTTCGCTCGTCGCCTCATGCGCCGGCTCCTCGCGGGCTTTCGTCGGCCGGTATATTATAGGGCTATTGAACCCGGCCTCCCTGCCTACCGGCAGGCAGGCTCGATGCCCGCTGCGAAGAGTACCCCGACCCGTTCCGTCAAATCGGCATTCTTTACGCCTGCAACTCTTTACTATTATCTATAGGCTTCTTTTCTATGGGCTATGCGGATGATCTCAATCTGGACGACGCTTTTGCGGACGAAGTAGACAATGCGGTAATCGCCGACTCTGAATGAACGGTAGTCGGAAAGCTCGGCCTTGAGTTGCTTTCCAAGAAACGGGTTGTCGGTGAGCTTTGCGATTGCGTGAGCCATGCGCGGCCGCACAAATTTCGGCAGGGCCATGAACTGGCTCTCCGCAAGGGGTGTAAAGACTATCTTGTATCTAGCCACGAATCTTCTCCAAGACCTTTTCAAATGGGATGCCCTTGCCTGCATCGAGATCCTGACGTGCCTTTCTTATCTCTTCCATCGCTTCCTTATCGCTCATGATCTCCATCGTCTCGATCCAGCCCTCGTAGTCGTCCACTGACATGAGCACAGCCCTGGGCTCCCCGTTTCTGGTTATGAGGTAGCGCTCGAAGCTCTCGTCCGAGTCACGTATCAATTCGAGGAGCCTCTTCTTTGCATCGGTTGCGGTTATGGATTTCATGGTCGCCCCCTGATCTTTATTCTCACCATCTCTAGTCATAATTATAACCATTTCTGGAAGAGGGGTCAATGCTGCTCAGATATCTTTGTAACCCACCGTAATCCCATCACACTAAAGCGGGAATCCCTTGAGAAGAGCTGGATCCCCGATTAAGGCACTCGGGGATGACGTCGTGTTGAGGAATTCGGGGATGACAGAGGGATACGATGAGCGCGATGGGTAGGAACATCCATCAGATTTTTGTCTTTAGATACGCCTTGAGTTTCGGAAGTTCGCTCTTCACCGTCTTCCAGACGATCGCAAGGTCAACGCCTAGGTAGTCGTGGATCAGGCGGTTGCGCATGCCCACGATCGCCTTCCATGGGATTGGGGAGTCCTGGACCGCATTCGATGGGATTCTGCCCGCTGCCTCGCCGATGATTTCCAGCTGCCGGATGACCGCATCCTGTGTCTTGGCGTCTCGAATGAATGCTGGCTCCTTCATGCGGCCGACGTATGACTCGATCCGGCCGATCGAGTCCAGCATGTGGAGAAAAAAGGGTTCAGGCCGCTTCTTCATATAGCACCTCGCGACCCTTGATGATCTCGTTCTTGAGATGTGGGGAGAGGGCGCCCGGCGTGACCACGTCCAGTTCGTGTGATGTCTTCACCAGAGTCTTCAGCTCCTCCTCTATGCGGGCGAGATCAAACAAAGATACCGGCTTTCTGAATTCGATGAGTATATCTATGTCGCTCTGATCGCGAAAATCCGGGCGCAGGATCGAGCCGAAGAGTGCGAACATCCTGATGCCGTGTTTGCGGCAGAACTTTCGCAACGCCTTGCGGTCGACGGGAAAGCGCGACTCGATCGCACTGGCTCCCTTTGCAGAGGAGAGCGGGGCGATTTCAAGCCCCTGGCCCAACGCTGCGAGTACCTTAGTGAGATTTTCGATGTGGAGGTTGGCTCCGGTCAGAAACGAGGCTATGCTCTGCCTTCTCACTCCGCTTTTCTCAGCCAGAGCCCTGACGGAGAGCCCCTGTTCGTCGATCAGCTTCTTTACCCTTGCTCTGATGTCCATGGGGATATGGTACTAAAAATAGGTCCATAAGTCAAGAGGACCTATTTTTAGGTCTAAGGGACGGGAACTACTTACTCAGCACTTCTGTGATCGTCTTGAGCGCACCGGCGAGTTCGTCCTTCTTGATCACGAGCGGCGGGGCGAAGCGGATGGTCGTGCCGTGCGTGTCCTTGGCAAGTATACCGCGGTTCATGAGCTCGAGCGAGAAGGGGCGCGCGATCTCGTGCAGCTCGAGGCCGGTGAGAAGCCCCTTGCCGCGGATCTCCTTGATGCGCGGGTGTTTGATTTTGTGTAACTCGCCGCGGAAAAAATCGCCCAGTTCCGCAGAGCGTTCTGCCAGGTGCTCATCCTCTATGACCTCTATCGATGCGGTCGCGACCGCGCACGCGAGCGGATTCCCGCCGAATGTGGAGCCGTGGTTGCCCGGCTCGAACGCGGCCATCATGATCTCGTCGTCCGCCACGATCCCTGAAATCGGATACACGCCGCCGCCCATGGCCTTGCCCAAACAGATGACGTCGGGCCGCACGCCCTCCCAGTCCGAGCAGAATCTGCGGCCTGTACGGCCGAAGCCGGTCTGGATTTCATCGGCGATGAGGAGCACGCTGTTCTGCTTGCAGATCTCGGCGCAGCGTTTGAGAAATCCCTCGGAAGGCACGAAGACCCCTGCCTCCCCCTGTATCGGCTCGACCAGGAAGGCCACGGTCTCTTGCGTGATCGCGCGCTCGAGCGCGGCTGCATCATTATATGGTATGACGTCGAAGCCTGGGGTGAAGGGGCCGAAGCCCCCGCGGCAAACTGGGTCGGTGGAGAAGCCGATGATCGTGGTCGTGCGGCCGTGGAAGTTCCCCTCGCACACAATGATCCTCGCTTTGTCCTCGGCGACCTTCTTTCGCTGATAGCCCCAGCGGCGCGCGGATTTGATTGCGGTCTCCACCGCCTCTGCGCCGGTGTTCATGAGGAGCCCCTTGTCGTAGCCCGCGTAGGTCGTGAGCTTCTTGAGGAACGGGCCCATCTGATCGTTGTGGAACGCGCGCGAGGTGAGAGTGAGGCGGTCGGCCTGGTCCTTGAGGGCCTTCACAATCTTAGGGTGACGATGTCCCTGGTTCACCGCGGAGTACGCGGAGAGCATGTCGATGTATTTTTTGCCCTCAACATCCTTTACCCATATCCCCTCCGCCTCGGAGATGACCACGGGCAACGGGTGGTAGTTGTGCGCGCTGTAGCGTTCGACCTCTGCGATGAATTTTTCGGTCTTGGACATCTCTTCCTCCGTCATCTGACAAAAAAGTGTTTCAATATGAAGAGGGCGTTCTCCTTTCGCTCCCTGATGCGGCGCCAGGTGTAGGGCACCCATGAGCGGCCGAAGGGAACGTAGACCCTAAGCTTCCAACCCTCGGATACGATCTGCCTCTGCAGCCTGGGCCTGATGCCGTAGAGCATCTGGAACTCGAAGCGGTCCTTTGCGATGCCCTGGGCAGAGACAAACCTCTTGATCTCGTCTATGAGATACGGGTCGTGCGTTGCGATGCCGTGAAAGAGACCGGTGGTCAGAAGCCTCTTGGATATGGAGAGAAACGCCCTCTGCACGTCCTCCATCTTCTGCAGCGCCAAGCCGGCCGGCTCCTTGTACGCGCCTTTGCAAAGCCTTATGGGGATTTCGCGCGCCACCATCGCCAGCGCGTCCTCTGGCGTGCGGATGAGCATCGCCTGCAACGCCGCTCCTATCGGCGTCAGTCTCGTGCGCTTCATCCTCTTCACCATGTCGAGTGTGGCCTGGGTCGCGTCCGAACCCTCCATGTCGACGCGCACGAAGCCGCCGACGTCCTCGGCGGTTTTAACGATTCGCTCGAGATTTATGGCGCAGAGCTCGGGGTCGATCATGAGGCCCAGCTGCGAGAGCTTCACCGAAACGTTGCGGTCCAGGGCCCTCTCCTTCAGCGCCTTGAGCATCACCACGTATTGCTCGGTGGCTATCTTCGTCTCCTCTTTCGAGGCCACCTTCTCGCCGAGGTGGTCGATCGTCGTGGAGAAGCCCTGGGATTTCAACTGCGCCAGGACATCCAGCGCGGAGGGCAGGGTGGTGCCTGCGATGAATCTTCTCGCGAATGGCGCCATCAGCGTGGAGAGCGTCCAGCCCAGCACGCGCGACGCGGTGCGGGTTGTCTTCACAGTCTCTGGCATATGGATTTGGACTGCAGGAAGAGCAGCAGGTAGTCGCTGCCGCCGGCCTTGGAGCAGGTGCCGGACATGTTGTACCCGCCGAAGGGCTGCACGCCCACGAGGGCGCCGGTGATCTTGCGGTTGATGTAGAAGTTGCCGCAGAAGCACTCGCGCCTGGCCTTCTCTATCCTGCCTGCGTTTTTCGTGAATACGCCGCCCGTGAGCCCGTACTCGGTGCTGTTGAATATCTCGATCGAGTGGTCGAAGTCTCGCGACTTGATGACGGCCAGCAGCGGTCCGAACACCTCCTCCTGCGCGAGTCTGGCCGCGGGGGGGACATCGGCGATGATCGTGGGCTGTATGAAATAACCCTGATCGTCCGAGGCCTCTCCTCCGCAGAGGAGTCTGCCCTCCTTGGAGCCGGTCTTTATGTACTCGCGGATCTTGTCGAAGGAGGATTTGTTGACCACCGGTCCCATCCAGTTCGTGGGGTCACGCGTCGGCCCTACTTTTATCTTCTTAGTGCGCGCGACGAGTTTCTCGATGAAGGCGTCATAGACCTTCTCGTCCACGATCGCCCGCGAGCATGCGGAGCACTTCTGCCCCTGGAAGCCGAAGGCGGATATCGCGATGCCCTCTGCTGCGGCGTCCAGATCCGCCTCGCTGTCCACTATCGCGGCGTCCTTGCCGCCCATCTCCGCCGTGACCCGCTTGATCCATCTCTGTCCTTCGCGGTGCTTTGCAGCCTGCTCTACGATGTGCAGCCCCACGTCGCGCGAGCCGGTGAAGTTGATGAAGCGCGTCTTCGGGCTCGCGACGAGGTGTTCACCTGCATCGGAGCCGCTGCCCGGCAGGAAATTGATGACGCCGTCGGGGAAACCGGCTT